>JBDSTJ010000371.1:0-11228 GCA_039928335.1 Streptosporangiaceae bacterium
CACGCACCGGGCGCTCCTCCATCAGGACCTGCTTGTCGTAGGGGTTCAAACCGCGCTTCACTCCGAACTTCCTGCGCCTGCGGGCCTGCAGCGCCGAGGTGGCCAGCATGAAGATGATGAGCAGCCACAGCAGGGTCAACGGCCGGGCGATCCGTTTGATCTGAACCCAGAGCGAGCTCGTGTCGTGCCAGCCGAAGGTCTGGTTGTGATCGACCGAGGTGTCGCCGTGCGAGCGGGCCCGGTCCACGGCGCTGGGCCCCGCCCCGGTGACCACGTTGTAGGTCACCACCGAGCCGGCCACCCCGCCGACCAGGGACACGCCGTGCAGCTTCGCACCCTGGATGGTGTTGCCGCGCACTTCGGCCCCGGCGTCGCGGACGTACACCCCGGTGACGGGGTCGTCGATCACGTTGCCGGTGACGACGCTGTCGCGGACCCCGTCCCGGATCGAGACGCCCTGACGCCGCGGCTTCTTGACCTGGTTGCCCACGACCGTGACCTTGTCGGCGTGCTGGCGGACCACGACGCCCATGTCGCCGCCGGTGATCTCGTTGTTCTGCACGGCGATGTTGATGCCGCCCAGGACCTCGACCCCGTAGCGGACGTTGTCGCGGGCGACGCTGTTCTGGATGGTGTTGTTGCCGTACGGCTCGATCGACTCGCCGGCGGCCGAGGCTCCGTCGGCGAGGGCCTGCCCGTTGAGGGAGAACCCGTTGCCGCCGTTGCCCTCCGCGGTCGAAGCGGTGATCAGGATGTCGTGCGAGGCGCGGGCCAGGGACACCCCGTCACCGCGGTTGTTCTTGGAGATGGTCCGTTCGATCCGGCCGTTGTAGGTGAACCGGTGCAGTGAGATCCCGTCGAGCAGGCTGTCCTCGACCGAGGTGTCGCTGATCGCCACCCCGTTGGCGCCGGACACGAAGATGCCGAACGCGTTGCCGACGATCCGGGACCGGGTGATCTGCACGGTCACGAACGACTTGTCGGGCACGGTCCAGGTGTCGCCCTGGCCGGGCGTGGCGATGTCTCCGGGGGGCAGGATGCTGACGTCGCCGTCGCCCTTGTCGTTCTGCTGCTGCCGTTCCTGTCTGGCCTGCTCGCGGATCTTCTCGCGGATCTTCTTCTTGTTCTTGGAGTTCTCGCCTGCGGTCTGGGCCTTCTCCTGCTGTTCGGCCTGGGTCGCCCCGGTGTTGGGCCGGTCGGTGCCGGTCAGCCCGAGGCCGCCGGTCCGGCCGCTCCAGTAGCCGAGGTTGGAGATCTCGCTGTAGTCCATCGTGAACTTGCCGCCGACCGCCCGGATGTAGGCGCGTCCGTCCCGGGGGTCCAGGTCGGTCTTGCCGGCCCTGGCGTCCCAGCTCAGCAGCTTGACGGTGGCGTTGCCCGCGCCGGTCAGCCGCAGGTCGCCGCCGAAGGACACGATCGACACGAACCCGGTGGGGCTGCTCGCCATCTTGACCGTCAGGCCGCCGGGGTTGTAGAGGCTGAGGGTCGCGCCCGGGGTGACGAAGAGGTTCTCCGACAGCAGGTAGGAGCCGTCGCCGGTCTGCCGCACGAACGTCTGCGGCGCGAGCTTGAGCAGGTCCGACACCGTGTAGGGCAGCGCCCGCTGGGTCAGGACCAGGGTGTAGCCGGCCCCGGTGGCCAGCCGGAACGGCTTGCCGCTGTTGCCCTTGGGCGCGTCCGCGGTGATGGCGCGCACCTGGTTGAGGCGACGGTCCTCATCGGCGACGAGCACCGACTCCTTCTCGGCCTCGACCCGGGTCACCGGGAGGTCCCGGATGTCGGCGGCCTTCTCGGCGTCGTCCTGGGCGACATAGGTCACCGCTCCGCCTGCCGCGACGAGCGCCACGACGAGGGCGAGTGCCTTGCGTGCCATCAGTTCACCTCTGCAGCGTGTTTGCCGTTGGCCGACGGGGCGGGGTCGAAGCGCTCGGCGTTGAGCGAGCCGGCGCTCTGGCCGTCGCCGCCGATCTGGTCGGCGTTGCGGGTCAGCCAGCCCTGCTTGTTCATCGTCAGGAAGGCATACAACTTGATCGGCAGGGCCACACCGATCACCACCAGCGCCAGGACCGGAAGGATCAGAATGTCGCGGGGGTGCTGCTTGAGGTGGGAGTAGCCGCGGATGCCCCGGCCCACCAGCAGCCAGGACAGGGCCAGCAGGCCGCCCGCCCAGGTGAACTCCAGCCGGCTGAACAGCAGGTAGCCCAGGGTGATGCCCATGGTGACCGGCGTCAGCAGGATCTGCAGGACCGTCACCTTGGTGACCAGCGGCTGCTTCCACAGCCAGCCCTTGTAGATCGCGGTGAGGTAGCAGCGGTAGGAGTTGCGGCTCCACCGGATGCGCTGCTTGAAGAAGGCCCGGAACGTGTCGGGGAACATCGACAGGGCCCTGGCCGAGGACTGGTGGACCGTCCGGTAGCCGGCCGACAGGACCAGCCAGGTGAGACGGCCGTCGTCGCCGGCGATGCACCGACGGCCGAGGAAGAACTCGTTCTCCAGGTGCGGCACGAGCGGCTGGATGACCGAGCGGCGGTAGGCGGCGGTCCGGCCGGACAGGCAGGCCACGGCCCCGGCCCGGCCCATGGCGGGCACGTAGTCGTAGTAGCGCAGGTTGACCAGCCAGTCGGCGATCCGCCGCCAGATGCTGGTCCCGCGCTGGTAGACGTTCTGCTGGGTGCCGACGCCGCCGACCGAGGGGTCGATGAACGGCATCTGGATCGCCTCGAGCAGGCCGGGGGTCCAGGAGGTGTCGGAGTCCGACAGGACGATCAGCTCGTAGCGGGCGGCGCGCATGCCGACGCCGAGTGCCGAGCGCTTGCCGGAGTGCTCATAGACCAGGACGCGCAGGCGCGGGTCGCGGATCTGCTGGAGCCGGGCCGCGGCCTCCTCGTCCCCGACGTCCAGGACGATGATCACTTCGGTCGGTCCCTGGTCGAGCCAGGAGCGCAGGCAGCGCACCAGGATCTCGGGGTCCTCGCGGTAGGACGGCACGACCACCGAGACGGTCGTGTGGAAATCGTTGACCACCGGCTTGGCGAACCGGGACAGGACGGCACGGTAGAGCCAGAGGCCCCAGACCAGGATGCCCGCGAATCCCAGCGGCACGAAGTCCTGCCAGGAGTTGCCCGCGAAGGCGCGGGCCAGGAAACCGTAGGCGGCTTCCAGCCCGTCAGTGACTGTAGACACGTGTACTAAGCCCTCCCCCATACACCCCCATTACCTGGCAAAACGATGGTAACGGGAGCAACGAGGGCCACTTGCCTCACTTCATAGGGCAGGAGAGAGACGTAACTGAACATTCACCTACCGGCCAGTTCGTTGCCAGTTGCTCAACCTCGGCGAAACATCCCGGAGCAACTCTCAGGGTCAGCGAACGATTTTGAGGTTCGCCTTGGCGACCGTGACCGGGACCGTACCGAAGTTGATCAGATCGACCCGGTAGCTGCGCGCCGCACTGAGAAAGACCAACCCGGACAACGTGCATTCGATCGGCGTGCCATTTCCGATCTTGTCTTCACCGAGGACGTCCTTGAGTCGCTTCCCCCCGCCCCGCTCGTACTCGCTGATGCACGGCTTGAGCTTCTCGCCGTCGGCCTGACCCTGGACGACCGCGTCCAGGGTGACCAGGTGCCAGCCCTCCACCTTGGGGGACCAGGCGGGGAAGCTGCCGTCGGCGTGGATGCCGCCGCCGTCGGAGTACTCGGCGTCGAACGGCAGCGACAGCCGCTCGCCCGCGGCGACGACCGCCGGCCTGGTCGCGCCCAGGTTGATCACGATCTTCACCGGCTCGTCCTTCGCCGCCGCGGCCGGCCGGGGTGCGCCGGCCTTGACCCAGGCGTACAGCTTCGGACCCGGGCAGTCGGTGGAGTACCCGTCCCGGTGTCCCTTGATCTCCTTGCCCGCGTCCCCCTGCGCCCGGACGTGGTCGATGGCGTCGCGGATCCCGTTGAGCATCGCGTCGGTCGGCACCGTCAGGCCCTTGTTGCCGACCATGCCGAGCACCGCGTAGTGGCCCGAGTTGAGGCCGGGACCGTTGGCCGCGGGCAGATGGTGCAGACCCCGGGCCTCATAGACGTACCCGTGCGGGCAGACCACGAAGGAGTAACCGATGTCGTTCCAGCCGTTCCCGTCCATGTGCCCGTCCTGGATGGACCGGACGCGGGGCGCACAGCGATCGTGGTCGTCCTTGAGACGGGGGTCCATGTTGTCGCCGGTGTAGTGGACTTTCACCCCCCTCGTGGAGGCGAGGAAGGAGGGCTGGACACGCGGAGCACGGGCACCCCACTGGCTGCGCCGGACGAGTTTCATCGCAATCCCCAAGCGTCGTCGGTCTTCAGACCGTACTGAGCGGCACCGACAACTGTCTGTTATTCGGCTAAATGACGGCGTCGTCTGCTTTAAGGAGGATCTCCAGTTTGTCGCCGAGGACCGCGCGGACCCGGGTCTCCATGGCCTGGGCCACGAACGGGTTGACCACCATCTGGACGAGGGGGCGCATCCGGCGGACGACCTCGGCGACCCGCGCGACGTCACCGGCCGAGCCGAGCAGGTCGGCCTCGGCCAGGATGTGCTCGTCGACCAGGTGTACGAAACGGCTGGCGATCTTGTCGCAGTCCTGCCGGATCTGGTCGGCGATCTCCAGGACGGCCACCAGCGGGATGCCGGCCGCGACCAGCTCCGCGCCGACGTGCAGCAGCCGCGGGCTGGGGACCCGGAACCGGTCGCCGTCGACCTCGATCAGGCCGATCTCGATCGTGCGGGCGAGCCGGACGGCGATCTCCTCCTCGGACGGGTCGTCGTTGCCGAAGGTCGCCAGGAGTTCCTCGAACGTCGCCCAGCCGGGGATCTCGTCGGTCCACGGGCCGGTGAGGACCTGTTCGAGGCCGAGCACGTCGCTCACCTCCCGGCCGTTCTCCCAGGCGGTGATCAGGTCGCTGATGATCGCCAGGGTGTAGCCGCGCTCGAGCATCTGGCCGATCAGCCGGAGGCGGGCCAGATGTGCCTCGGCGTAGAGTCCGACCCGGCCCTGCAGGCGCGGCGCGGGCAGCAGACCCCGGTCCTGGTACGAGCGGACGTTGCGGACGGTCGTTCCCGCAGCGTGTGCCAACTCGTCGATCCGGTAGTCGGTCATTGTCCCTCCGCACCATAGACGCGATCGATCTTACGCCCGAGAATTGAGACACCAGTCAGTGAACCATCAAACGATGTCATGGTGATGAATATGAACGTCGAGGAACTCCTGCTCGGGGAGCCACTGGAGTACACGATCAGTGAGGTCGCCCAACGCTCGGGCATCTCCGAGGCCTACGGGCTGCGGATCTGGGCCGCGCTCGGCTTCCCCACCCCGCCGCCGGACGCCGTCGCCTTCACCGAAGAGGACATCAGGGCCATGGCCGAGATCCACGAGCTGCTGGATCACGAGTACGTGGACGAGGAGATGGTCGTCCAGCTCGCCCGGGGGGTCGGGCAGACCATGGGCAGGCTCGCCAGCTGGCTCGGCGAGGTGTGGCTGCAGCGGCTCGCCGAGCATCTGGTCGAGCCGGGCCAGCCGGTCACCGAGGACATCGTCGGGCAGGCGCTCGCCGCCAGCGCCGAGCTCAGGCCCCGGTTCGAGCACCTGCTCCTGCGCGGCTGGCGGCGGCAGCTCAGCGCCGCCGGAATGCGCGTGCTCACCAGTACCGCCGCCGCGACGGCCGACCCGGCCGCCGGCACCGCGCTGCTCGCCGTGGGGTTCGCCGACATCGTGTCGTTCACCCGGCTCAGCCGCACCCTGGCGGGCTCCCAGCTCGCCACCCTGGTCGAGGACTTCGAGACCATCACCGCGTCGATCATCGCGGAGCTGGGCGGCCGGGTGATCAAGACCCTCGGCGACGAGGTGCTGTTCACCGCCCCGGACGCCGCCGCCGGGGCGGAGATCGCGCTGCGGATCGCCGAACGGTCCGGCGAGGAGTTCCCGAAGGTACGGGTCGGCATCGCCTTCGGCGAGGTCATCCTGCGGCTCGGCGACGTCTTCGGCACCCCGGTCAACCTCGCGGCCCGGCTGACCTCCATCGCCCACCCCGGCACCGTCGTGATCGACTCGGCGCTCGCCCAGGCTCTCGACGCCCGGTATGACCGGGTCTCCCTCCGGTCCCGACCCCTCCAGGGCCTCGGCAAGGTCCGCCCCTGGCTCCTCCGCCGGCCCACTACAAGACGGAGAGAGGCCAGCTGACCGTGACGACCTGCTCGTCTCCGGTGTCCTGGTTGATGATCGAGATCTGACCGCTGCCGGGCAACTTGATCGGGCTGCGCCGGAGGGTGATCAACAGGGTGTAGTAGCCGCCTTCGGGGATGGTGCCGCTGTCGGCGTCGGGGGTCAGCGCCGGATGCGAGCTGATGGCGCTCCAGTGCACGGTGCCGCCCTCGGCGGACAGTTCGATCTCGGCGGTACGTCTCGCGCCGATCACCACTGTGGTGCGGGCGACTTTGATCTTGATCACCGGTGCCGCGGTGGGGGTGGGCGGCGACAGGATCGACACGCTGGGCGTCGGGGTCCCGCCCGGTGAGGGGGTGCCGGGCATGGTGTTCTGCGGGGTCGGCACCGGCTCCCCGACGGATTCGCTCGGCGAGGGCAGCAGCGGTCCGCCGGGGCGCTGTTCGCCGGCTTCGACCGAGTCTGACTGCGCCGACCGGTCCTCGCCGTCCCTGCTCGGCCGGTGCACCGGCGGCTGGGAGTCGTGGGGGCGGTGGTCGGGCCCGCCCAGGCCGGGCAGGCCCAGGTCGGGGCCGATGACCAGGGTGGCGATCATCGCCGCGCCGAGAAGGCCGGCCATGGTGCTGCCGACGAGCAGATAGCGGCGGCTCAGCTCCGACGGAACGTCCGGCTGCTTGGGCAGGCCTTCGGTGGTCAGGTGGCCGCCCCGGCTGGCGATGTCCGCACGGTACCCGGCGAGCTCGGGGTCGGTGGCGGTGTGCAGCACCCGGTGTCGCAGGGCGGGCGCGGGTGGCAGCGTCGGCGGGACCGCCATGAGGGCCGCGAACGGCACCCTGGACCGGCGTTCGCAGGAGACACAGTCCGCCAGGTGCTGTTCCTTGACCTTGCCCCCGCCGACCGGGCCGGCCATCGCCTCCAACGGGATCATCGCGGCATGCGGTGTGGACTCGCCGGCACATTTGAGGTGGAGCGCCTGGACCTGCGCCGCCAGGGCCTCTTCGGCGCGTCTGCGGACCTTGGCCGCTCTGGCGGCCGCCCGGCGCACGCTGGTGCCGAGCACCGCGGCGAGGTCGGGGCCCTCGAAACAGTGCCGGAGGGTCAGCAGCAGCAGGTCCTGGTCGGCGAACGACAGCCGGTCCAGCGAGCCTTCGAGAATCTGCCTGAGCTCACGTCGGTAGAGGCCGGTGGCCGGATCGACGTCGTCGTCGGCCTGTCCCGACCAGTCCCAGAAGACCCCTCTGACCCGGTTGCGGAACAGGCCGCGGCGGCGTGCCGCGCCGTAGAGCCAGGATCGGAACCGGTCCCGGTCGCGCAGCCTGGGCGCTCTGCGGGCGGCGTCCACCAGGACGTCGTGCACGATGTCCTCGCCGGCCTTGACCTCCCCGGACAGGGACACCGCATAGTCGAAAAGTGACGGTGAGTAGGCGTCATAGAGCGCGGGCAGCGCTCTGTCGTCCTCGGCGTTCAGCCCCTTGACCAGCGTCCTGGCGGTCTCGGGGGGGAACGCGGTCCATCTGGGCATGAGTGCTCCACCTCGCAACGGCCTCCTGAATACACCCCTCGGCCCGTCCGGCACCAGGGATCGTCCGAAAAGGAGTGCATCCGACGACACGTACGCGAAGTGTGATGATGTCTGACCGAATCGACACATGTCAGATTGCGAGTCAGGGAGTCGTGGTGCACGCTGAGTAGATCGGTCAGCCTTGACTGGGAACGGTCAGCGACCGTGGCGGCGACGAACGCCGACTGCGACAGGACCGTAACCGGGAAGCGGTGGCGGAGGGTAAGGGATTCGAACCCTTGGGACCATCGCTGGCCCGGGCGCTTTCAAGGCGCCTGCACTCGTCCACTATGCGAACCCTCCAGTGGATGGGATCACCTTACCGGGCAGCCCACCGTGCATGCTCACCGATGACGGCCGGTGTTCCGGGATAGCGTGATCCCATGCACGCAATCTCGATCACCACGCCCGGCGGGCCCGAAGTCCTGGACTGGGGCCCGGCCCCCGACCCGGTGCCAGGACCCGGTGAGGTGCTGGTCGACGTGGTCGCCAGCGCCGTCAACCGGGCCGACGTGATGCAGCGGATGGGCTTCTATCCCCCGCCCGAGGGTGCCTCGCCCTATCCGGGGCTGGAGATCTCCGGGCGGATCGCCGAACTCGGGCCGGACGCGACCGGCTGGCAGGTCGGCGACGAGGTCTGCGCGCTGCTCAGCGGCGGCGGCTACGCCACCAGGGTCTGCGTCCCCACCCCGCTGCTGCTCCCGGTGCCGCAGGGGGTCTCGCTCCTGCGGGCCGCCGCGCTGCCCGAGGTGACCTGCACGGTCTGGTCCAACGTGTTCATGGACGCCGACCTGCGCAAGGGTGAGAAGTTCCTGGTCCACGGCGGGGGCAGCGGCATCGGCACGATGGCGATCCAGCTGGCGAGCGCGCACGGGGCCCGGGTGTCGTGCTCGGTCGGCACCGACGCGAAGGCCGAGCGCTGCACCGAGCTGGGTGCCGACGTGACGATCAACTACCGGACCGAGGACTTCACCGAGTACGGACCTTTCGATGTGATCCTCGACAATATGGGGGCAAGCTACCTGGGTTCCAACGTCAAGGCGCTCGACATCGGCGGCCGGCTCATGGTCATCGGCCTGCAGGGCGGCGCACGTGCCGAACTGGACCTCGGGGCGCTGCTGCGCAAACGGGCGTCCGTGCACGCAACCTCGTTGCGGGCCCGGACGTTGGCGGACAAGGCGGCGATCGTGGCCGCAGTAGGGGAAAACGTCTGGCCACTGCTCGAGTCCGGTGCGATCCGGCCCGTCGTCGACCGGGTGCTGCCGATGCGGGACGCCGCGCAGGCGCACCGGGTGCTGGAGCAGAGCGGCCACTTCGGAAAGATTATCTTGGAGAACTCATGAGCGAGCAGGAGCAGGAACCGCACGTCGTCATCGTGGGGCCCACCGGGGTACCACACGGCGGCGAAGCCGAGCCCGAGGACGACGGGCAGCGGCCGATCACCGACATGGTGGAGCAGCCGGCCAAGGTCATGCGGATCGGCAGCATGATCAGGCAACTGCTCGAGGAGGTGAAGTCCGCTCCGCTGGACGAGGCGAGCCGGGTCCGGCTCAAGGAGATCCACACTTCGTCGATCAAGGAGCTGGAGGACGGGCTCGCGCCGGAGCTGGTGGCGGAGCTGGAACGGCTGTCGCTGCCGTTCGCCTCCGAGGTGCCCAGCGAGGCCGAGTTGCGGATCGCCCAGGCCCAGTTGGTCGGCTGGCTGGAGGGCCTGTTCCACGGCATCCAGACGACGCTGTTCGCCCAGCAGATGGCCGCCAGGGCACAGTTGGAGCAGATGCGCCGCGCCCTGCCCGCCGGAATGATCCCCGAGGAGCCCGGCACCGACGGCTCGCACTCCCGCTCGACCGGCCCGTACCTGTAGGTCAGCCGAAGAGGGACTCGATCGCCTGGGCCACGCCGTCGTCGTTGTTGGCGGCGGCGTGGTCGGTGACCACGGCCAGCACGTCCGGGTGGGCGTTGGCCATCGCGAACGAGCGGCCGGCCCACCGCAGCATCGGCAGGTCGTTGGGCATGTCGCCGAACGCCGCCACGTCCTGGGCGGTCAGGCCCAGGTCCGTGCAGAGGTCGGCCAGGGCGGTGGCCTTGGTGACGCCGGGTGCGCTGATCTCCAGCAGCCCGCTGGCCGAGGAGTGGGTGACCGTCACCGCGTCGCCGAGGACCTTGACCACCTCCGCCATCAGGGTGTCGGGGTCGGCGCCGGGGCAGAGCGCGAGCAGCTTGGTGCCGGGCGTGCCGATCAGGGCCTCGAGGTCGGCCGGGCGGCCGCCGAGGGAGTCGGCGTCCCACCGGCCCAGATTGAAGCGGGGCTCGAACACGAAGCCGGTGCCGTGCTCGACCGCGAAGCGGAAGTCCGGCTCGATCTCCCGCAGCGTCCCGACGACCTCGGTGAGGAGCTCGACGGCGATCAGGTGCGACCGGACGATCTGCTCGGTGTGCAGGTCGTAGAGGACCGCCCCGTTGGCGCAGATGGCCAGGCCCCGGTGGTCCACCGCCTGGGCGATCGGCCGCATCCAGCGCGGCGGCCGGCCGGTGACCATGGCCAGGGTCGAACCGGCCTTCTCGATCAGGGCGAGCGCGGCGATCGTCCGGGCTGAGACCGTGCCGTCGGACCGCAGCAGAGTGCCGTCGAGATCGGTGGCTATGAGACGAGGAGGCATATGAATGTCCAGTGTGCCGGTAATTAGCAGTATTTGCTCGCCGAGTGTGTGAGAGTTCTCCGTTATGAAACCTGTGCGTGCAACCGCGGTCCCCCTGGCGGCCGCACTGGCGGTCGGCCTGACGGTCGGCCTGGTTTCGACCCCCGCCTGGGCCCATGGGCTCAGGATAGAAGGTGCTCTCAATGTACGGGACATCGGCGGCTATACCGGACACGGCGGCACGCACGTCCGACGCGGCCTGGTCCTGCGGGCCGCGAGCCTCAACAAGGTGACCGCCGGCGGCCTCGCCGACCTCAGACGGCTCAGGGTCGCGACCTCGGTCGACTTCAGGTCCGCCTCCGAGGTCAGGAGCGACGGCCGGGACCGGCTGCCGGCCGGCGTGAAGCGGGTCGCCGCACCGGTCGGTTTCGGCCTGCTCAGGTCGTTCTTCTCCCATCCGCCGGTCTCGTTCAACCCGGCCGCGACCTTCATGGCCAACAGCTACCGCGACCTGGTGACCGACAAGGCCATGCGGACCCGGTACGCCCGGACCTTCCGGCTACTGGAGAAGTCGAGAAAGCCGGTGCTGTTCCACTGCACCGACGGCAAGGACCGGACCGGAGTGATGACGGCCCTCGTGCTGACCGCGCTCGGAGTGTCCAAGAAGAACATCTACCGCGACTACCTGCGGTCCAACGCCGAACTGGCCGCGACCAACAAGAAGATCTTCGCCGAGCTGGAGGCCGAGAACGTGGACCGGCGGGTCGTCGAGCCGCTGTTCACCGTCCGGGCCGCCTACCTCGACGCCTGGTACAGCCAGATCAAGAAGTCCTACGGG
>JBDSTJ010000372.1:0-3184 GCA_039928335.1 Streptosporangiaceae bacterium
CGTCAGGTCGGTGGACACGTCGAGCATGCCGGGATAGAGGTGACCCATCAGACCGTGCCTACCGGTCCGCAGCGCGGCCCGGGCCCCGGCGGCACGGACCCAGCGCCCGATCTTCGCCCAGGCCCGCTCGTCCTCCAGGTACCCCGACACCGACCGGAACGGTACCCCGCACCGGGCGAAGGCGTTGGCCATCTCCGGCAGCGGGCAGGCCCCGCAGTAGGCCAGCCACTGGCCGGTGTCGAAGGATTCGTGGTCCATCGACTCGGTCGGCTGGAGGTTGATCAGCAGCATCGGGGCGTCACTGCGCTGGGCGATCGGCACCAGCATGTTCGCCGTCATGTAGGTGGTGAGGAACCCGACGATGAGATCGCAGTCCGCCGTGCGCAGCCGCTCCGCGGCGGCCGCGCCCTCCTGCGGGTCGGAGATGAAGCCGACGTCGACGAGCTCGGCGTCGAACGCGCGCATCCGCTCGCAGACACGCTCGGCCGACCGCCGCAGCTGCGGGAGCAGGTCGGGGAACTGCGGCCAGTACGCGCCCAGCCCGCCCGCGACGAGCCCGACCCGGATCTTCTTGCGAGCCATGATGCCACCTTCCTAGCGCAGGAACGCCGCGGCCACCCCGGCGTCGACCGGGATGTGCAGTCCCGTGGTGTGGGTGAGGTCGCCGCCGGTGAGGGCGAAGACCGCGTTGGCGACGTGCTCGGGCAGGACCTCGCGCTTGAGCAGGGTCCGCTGGGCGTAGAACTCGCCGAGCTTGTCCTCCTCGACCCCGTAGACCGCGGCGCGGTTCGCGCCCCAGCCCGAGGCGAAGATCCCCGAACCGCGGACGACCCCGTCGGGATTGATGCCGTTGACGCGGATGCCGTGCGTGCCGAGTTCGGCGGCGAGCAGCCGGACCTGGTGGGCCTGGTCGGCCTTGGCGGCGCTGTAGGCGATGTTGTTGGGCCCGGCGAACAGGGAGTTCTTGGAGGAGATGTAGACGACATCGCCACCCAGGCCCTGCTCGATCATGATCCTGGCGGCCTCGCGGGAGACGAGGAAGGAGCCGCGCGCCATGACGTCGTGCTGGAGGTCCCAGTCAGCGACCGTGGTCTCCAGCAGGGGCTTGGACAGCGACAGGCCGGCGTTGTTGACGATGAGGTCGACGCCGCCGAAGGCCAGCACGGCCGTGGCGAGACCGGCCCGGACCTCCTCCTCGCTGGTGACGTCGGCGGCGACCGCGATCGCCACGTCGGCCGGGTGCGACGTGCCGGCGCCGAGTTCGGCGGCGATCTTCTCAGCGGCGGTGAGATCGCGGTCCGCGACGACGACGCACGCGCCCTCGGCGGCCAGGCGGCGGGCGGTGGCCGCACCGATGCCGGAGCCGCCGCCGGTCACGAACGCGACCCGGCTGGCGAGCGGCTTGGGCTGGGGCATCCGCTGGAGCTTGGCCTCCTCCAGGGACCAGTACTCGATCCGGAACTTCTCCGACTCCTCGATGGGGGCGTAGACGGAGACCGACTCCGCGCCGCGCATCACGTTGACGGCGTTGAGGTAGAACTCGCCCGCGACCCGGGCGGTCTGCTTGTTCGCCCCGAAGGAGAACATGCCGACGCCGGGGACGAGGACGATCGCCGGGTCCGCGCCGCGCATCGGCGGGGAACCCTGGACGGCGTTGCGCTCGTAGTAGGCCCGGTAGTCCTCCCGGTAGGCGGCGTGCAGCTCGGTCAGGCGGGCCTTCACCTGGTCCAGGGGCGCGTCGGCCGGGAGGTCGAGGACGAGCGGGGAGACCTTGGTGCGCAGGAAGTGGTCGGGGCAGGACGTGCCCAGCGCGGCCAGCCTCGGGTGCTCGGCCCGGGACAGGAAGTCCAGGACCACGTCGCTGTCGGTGTAGTGGCCGACCTGCGGCCGGTCGGTCGCGGCCAGCCCGCGGACCAGCGGGAACAATGCGGCCGCGCGGGCGTGCCGGTCCGCCTCGGGCAGAGCCTCACACCCGGCCAGGACCGGTCCGAACGGGTCGGTCCTGCCGTGCTCGGCCAGATACGCCTCCGCGGCGGCGATGATCTCCAGGGAGTTGCCCTGGCACTGCGCGGAGGTCTCGCCCCACGCGGTAATGCCGTGGCCGCCCAGGATCACGCCGATCGCCTGTGGGTGAGCGGACGAGATGGCGGCGATGTCAAGGCCCAGCTGGAACCCGGGACGCCGCCACGGCACCCACACCACCCGGTCCCCGAAGATCGTCCGGGTCAGTTCCGCCCCGTCGGCGGCCGTCGCGATCGCGATGCCGCTGTCGGGGTGGAGGTGGTCCACGTGGGCGGCGTCGACCAGGCCGTGCATGGCCGTGTCGATCGACGGGGCGGCACCGCCCCGGCCGTGGGCGCAGAAGTCGAACGCCGCGACCATCTCGTCCTCGCGGTCCACCCCGGGGTAGACGTCGGCGAGGGCGCGCAACCGGTCCAGCCGCAGCACGGCCAGCCCGGCGGAGGTCAGGGTGCCCAGGTCGCCCCCGGAGCCCTTGACCCACATGAGGTCGACGGCCTCGCCGGTGACCGGGTCGGTCCCGGGCCCCTTGGCCGAGGCGTTGCCCCCGGCGTAGTTGGTGTTGCGCGGGTCCGCGCCGAGTTCGTGGCTGCGCTTCAGCAGGTCTTCAACGGTGCTCATGGTGGTCAGGCCCCCCAGCCGGCCTGGGTGCCGCCGACTCGCTCGGCGACGATCTTCTCGAAGTAGCCCGACGCCCGGTAGGCGGCGATCGGGTCGGTGGAAAGCCCCCGGGCGGTGCGCCAGTCGGCGAGCAGCGGCCGGACATCGGTGTTGTAGGCGTCCATCAGCACGGCGTTGGCGCCCAGCACGTCACCGGTCGACTGGGCGGTGGCCAGCGCCCCGGGATCGACGAGCAACGCCTTGGCGGTGGCCTCCTGGGCGTTCATGACCGAGCGGATCTGCCCCTGGATCTTGGGCTCGATGTTGTGGCACTGGTCGAGCATGAACGCCACGCCCGTCTCGCGTTCGAGGCCGCCCCCGCGGACCACCTCGTACATGATCCGGAACAGCTGGAACGGGTCGGCGGCACCCACCATCAGGTCGTCGTCGGCGTAGAACCGGGAGTTGAAGTCGAACGCGCCGAGCCGGCCGGCCCGCAGCAGCATCGCCACGATGAACTCGATGTTCGTGCCCGGGGCGTGGTGCCCGGTGTCGAGGCAGACCA
>JBDSTJ010000373.1:0-14932 GCA_039928335.1 Streptosporangiaceae bacterium
CAACCTGCGCGCCGCCTGGAAGCTGGGGGAGGGAGCGCTGCAGGAGTTCATCCGGCAGCAGGACGCCCGCAACGTCGCACTGACCCGCTATGTGCTGGCCGACATCGCCCTGGGCTCAGGTGAGCTGGACGACGCCGAGCAGCTGTGCCGGCGGGCGGTCCTCCTCCTGGACGACCTGGGGGACCTGCCCTCGGTCGCCATCGGCATCGAGTCCCTGTCGGTCCTCATGACGGCCCGGCACGGCAAGATGACCGAGAGCTGGAATCGGGCGGTACGGGGCCTGGCCGCAGCGGACGCGATCAGGATCCGGACCGGCTGCCAGGCGCCGGTCCCGGTCCGGCTGGTGCTGGACGGGCTCATCGAGGAGGCCAAGGCCAGGCTCGGGGCCACCGCCTTCGAGGAGGCGTGGACGCAGGGGCTGGTGCCGCCGGTCAAGGTGGCGCTCGCCCAGGCGCTGGCCCCGGTCAGCCCGCCGCAGCACGAGCGGATGTCGGGGCGCAACGCCGACAGCCCGCTCACTCCCCGGGAGCAGGAGGTCGCCGAGCTCGTGGCGGCCGGCCTGACCAACCGGGAGGTGGCGCGCCGGCTCGGCATCGCGGAATGGACCGTGGTCAACCACCTTCGCAAGATCATGCGAAAGCTGGAGTGCTCGTCCCGTGTCCAGGTGGCGAGCTGGCTGACCAAGCACCAGGGCGGAGCCGAGTCGCGGTAGCCGCAGCCAGGAATTCCATCGAAGCGCGTCAGGCGAGAGTCCAGGAATGGGCTCTCGCCTGACGCCTTTGCCAGGTGGTCTAAGAATGGTCGAAGAATTGCAGCATGATGTTGATGATCGGCAACATCATGCTGTCCGGCCACCACCTGGCCCGGCAGTTGTCATGACACTATCGAAATATCTGGAAGATTACCTGAGAGAGGAAATCGAGCCGATGATGAAAATTATCGCGACCTCTGTCGATCGGGCGTCCTCCGATCGGCGGCCCGGCACGGGCCGCCACGGGGGCGGAGGCGACGGGCAACTCTGGGGCCGTCGCTGAGCATGGGCGTTTCGTCCGTCCGACGGTCACCACAAGAGCATCAGCACTGAGGGCGGTCCCGCCGGACGACGGCGGGGCCGCCCTGCCTCGTCTGACAACCGCAGGGCAACCGTTTCGTCCACATCTGGTCCAAGATGTGGGAGGGGGTTCGCAGGATGACGGTGCCGAATTACGTTCCGGGTACCGAGCATCTGGAAAGCGACTGTAAGTCCACCCCCTACAGGGAGCGCGTCATGCATTTGCGACAGCGAAGAAATCTGTTCAGTGCCGCCACGGCGGCTGTGGCGGTGTGTGTGGCCGCCACGGCAGCGGCCGCCCCGGCGTCGGCGGATCCCGACCCGGGAAAGGCCGCGGTCAGCGCGGTCAGGGCCCCGGCGGTCAAACGCCATCTGCAGGCTCTGCAGGACATCGCCGCGGCCAACGGCGGGACCCGCGCCTCGGGCACGCCCGGGTTCACGGCGTCCCGGGACTACGTCGCCGGGCAGCTCAGGAAGGCCGGGTACAAGGTCACGCTGCAGCCGTTCGAGTTCCCGTTCTTCAGCGAGAACTCCACGGCGGTGCTCGACCAGATCTCGCCGGACGCGGTCAGCTACACCCCGACGGGCGGCGGCGTGGTCGGCCAGTTCGCGACCATGACCTACTCCGGGTCGGGGGAGGTGACCGGGACCGTGCAGGCCGTCGACCTGGTGCTGCCACCGACCCCGGCGCCGAGCTCCACGTCGGGCTGTGAGGCGGCGGACTTCGCCGGCTTCACCCCGGGCAACATCGCGTTGCTGCAGCGCGGTACCTGCACGTTCCAGCTCAAGGCACAGAACGCCGAGGCGGCGGGCGCCTCGGCGGCCATCATCTTCAACGAGGGCCAGCCGGGCCGGGTCGAGACGCTCACCGGCACACTCGGCGCGCCGGGCATCACCATTCCGGTGGTCGGCGCCAGCTTCGCAGTCGGCGAGGACCTCAACTCGCCCGCGGGCACGGTCGTCCGGGTGAAGACCGACACCGAGAGCGAGAACCGGACGACGTGGAACGTCCTGGCCGAGACCAGGGCGGGCAACGCCGAGAAGGTCGTCATGGGCGGGTCGCACCTGGACAGCGTCGTGGCGGGCCCCGGCCTCAACGACAACGGCTCGGGCAGCGCCGCGCTCCTCGAGCTGGCGCTGTATGCCGCGAAGGTGCCGCTGCTCCGCAACAAGCTGCGTTTCGCCTGGTGGGGTGCCGAGGAGCTGGGCCTGCTCGGCTCCACCCACTATGTCGCGAACCTGACGCCCGAGGCCGGGGCGAAGACCGCCCTGTACCTCAACTACGACATGGTGGCCTCGCCGAACTACGCGTACAAGATCTACGACGGTGACGACTCGGACGCCGTCGGCGCCCCGGCCGGCCCACCCGGATCCGACGAGATCGAGAAGGTGTACGAGAAGTACTTCGACACCCTCGGGATCGGGCACGTCGGCACCGACTTCGACGGCCGGTCCGACTACGGCCCGTTCATCGCGGTCGGCATCCCGGCCGGCGGTCTGTTCACCGGGGCCGAGGGCGTCAAGACGCCCGCCGAGGCCACGCTGTTCGGCGGCACCGCCGGCGAGGCCTACGACCACTGCTACCACCAGGCCTGTGACTCGATCGCCAACATCAACGACACCGCCCTGAAGGTGAACCTGGGCGCGATGGCCTACTCGGCTCTCCGCTACGCCTTCAGCAAGGACCTTCCCGGCCCCGACGTCCGACCCGCCAAGGCCGCGACAGTGACCACGACAGCGACAGTGACCGCCAAGCCCGACCACGGCCTGGTGAAGTAGCCCGTAGCCCGTTCCACCCAGGCCATCGCCGGCCCCCACGGTCCGGCGGTGGCTTCTTACCGCAACGACCTTCGAACACCATGCCGGGCCTCGGCCTCGTGCATCAGGCGGCGGAGGCGGTGGGGGTCCACGTCTTGGAGGACGAGGCCGGCTCCGGGGTCCCAGAGCGGGAAGGCCCAGAAGGAGCCACACCGCCCTCGACCACGCTGATCAGGACGAGCATCCCGGCGATCCGCAGGTACTCCACCCGTACGTGTCCTGTGTGGCGCTCGGCGGCATCGGCGTGACCGGCCGCAGACCGCTCGTCGCGGCCCGGCACGAGAAGATCATCGCGTTCGCCGCGACCCGGGCGGGAACCGATCCGCGGCGGATCAGCGAGGCACTCACGACCGTCCAGGAGGAGCTGGCCGAGCAGGGCATCCGGCTCGCGGTCGGGATGAGTACGCTCACCGAGGGCCTCGGTGACCTGCCGCACTCCTACCAGGAGGCACGGCTCGCTCTTGACCTGGTCGGGCCGGGCGGCGGCGTGACCGCGCTGCCGCTGCTGTCGTCGTTCCACTATCTGGCGCTGCGCGCCGACCAGACCGCCTGGTGGCTGGTCGACCCGGCGGTGCATAGGCTGCTGCTCACCGACCGGGCCCGCGGCGGAACACCGATCGCCACCCTCCGGGCCTTCGCCGACGCCGACCTCAACCTGCGGGCGGCAGCCCACCGCCTGCAGATCCACCACAACACCGCGCAGTACCGGCTGCACCGCATCCACGACCGGACCGGCCGCAACCCCCGGCACATCGCCGACCTCATCGAGCTGCTCGTGGCGATCGCGCTCCAGGAGACCCACGGGATTGAACCCTCGCCCGCCGGCGGGCGTACCTCCGGGCAGCCCATCGATGAGGAGCTGCCATGATCCGCTATTTCTGCCTCGGCGCCGTGCTGCTGACGGCCGCCTGCTCGAGCCAGCCGTCCCAGCCGACCGGGATCCAGGCCCGGCCGATGAGTCTCCAGCAGCTGGCGGCCGGCACCGGCTGCCAGGTGCAGCCGCAACAGGGGTCCGCCGACCTCGAACAGGGGTCCTGCAAGACCGACCAGGGCAGATACGTCCTGCTCACCTTCACCACCGACGAGACGGCCGAGTCGTGGCTGACCGAGGCCAAACCGTGGGGCGGGTTGTACCTCCAAGGCCCGCGCTGGGTCATCGTCGGCAGCGGGCCGCAGCTCACGACGTTCCAGGGAAAGATCGGCGGCACGATCGTCGAGGGTGAGGACCACGGCTCGGGCCAGACCCAGACCCAGACCCACAAGCACTGAACCAGCGCTGAACTACTGGACCGGGAGGGGCGGACCGCCCCTCCCGGTCCAGTTCAGTCCGCCCACACGTACTCACACCACACGTACTTCCCGCCCCCCGGCTCCCGCGCCCAGCCCCAGCTTGCGGTGAGCGCCTCGACCAGGCGCAGGCCGCGGCCGCCCTCGCCCTCCGGCAGGTCCGGACCGGCGGCCGGCGGGTGCGAGCAGCGGTCCCAGACCGTCACCCGCAGCCGGTTCTCCAGCACCGTCAGCCGGAGCCGCACCGGATCCCCGGGCCCGCTCACCGCGACGGCGTTGGTCACCAGTTCCGACACCAGGAGCAGGATCATCCGTTCCGGATCGGCGATCTTCCACGCACCGAGCATGTTCTCGGTGCTGCGCCGCGCCCAGTAGGGGGCCTCGGTGCCGGCGGTCAGGATCAGGTCGCCGCAGCAGGTCCAGCTGGCGGTCATGGTCATCGTTCATCGCCGTCCCGTGAGGAAGGGGTGGGTCATCGGACGGGGCCGGGTCCCGCAGGCGGACCCGGCCCCGTGCCGCGGCGGGCTGTCAGCAGTTACGGCCCGAGTTGACGCAGGAGACGATCCGGCCCGTCAGCCGGGCGGGCATGACCTGCTCGAAGTCGGCATGGTCGGTGGCCGGGTCGTGCACCTCCTCGGGGAAGGAGTCCAGGGCGATCGCCCGGCCCTTGCCCTGCGGTACGGCGTAGGTCAGGGTCATCCGCAGCTGCGGGATCGCCTTGGTGCCGGCCGGGCACGCGCCGGTGGCGCGGTCGGGGAAGAGCACATGGGTGCGGTGGTTGGCGCTGTCGACGTTGACGCCGTCCCAGCAGCTCGGGAAGTCGAGGATGCGCACGACCTGGCTGCCACGCGGGCACAGCGGGTACTTCTGGGTGATCCGGTTCTGGAATCTGGTGCAGCTCCACTGGGCGTTGGCGTTGTTGCCGGCCTGGCTGAGGGCCTTGGCGTTGCCGGTGATGACCCGAAGGAACCGCGGCATCGCCGTCACCTTGGCCCGCGGGTTGCCCCGGAACCGGAGGTTGGCCGAGGTGGGACGCAGGATGGTGCCGACGTTGCCGTCCTCGCCGACGTCGCTGGTGCCGTTGCGCTGCCGGAGCACCGGCCAGAAGTAGGTGGACCGGTCGTCCTGCCGGCAGGTGGTGCCCGCCGCCTGGAGGCTCTGGTCGGTGGAGAACCCGTCGGCCGACAGGTTGCCGACATAGTCGTGGGTGTGGTGCGCGCCGTTGGAGACCCCCGGCGCGACGATGAAGTTGTCCGGGTTGTGGTGGGCGTTGCGGTTGGTGCCGCAGCGCGACACGAACGACCCGGCGGAACCGCCCCGGGCGACGCGCGGGTTCTGGCGGTTCGGCCGGACCTGCCGGATGTCGACGAACGACTCGGCGGGGATCGCCGCGACCTCCGCGGGAGCGGCGGTGGGGGCCGCCTCGGTGGGCTCGGCGCTCGGCTCGGCGCTCGGCTCCGTGCCCGGGTCGGCGCTCGGGTCAACACCGGGATCCGCGGTGGGCGGCACGGTCGGATCGACGCCGGGGTCGGCGCTCGGATCCACCCCGGGGTCGGTGGGGACCGCGGTCGGGTCCGGTTCGGCCGGGGCGGACTGGCTGGGATCTGCGGTGGCGGTCGCGGTCGGCCGGGGTTTGCCCGGCGCGGCGGACGCGTCCAGGGCGGGGGAGACCGCGAGCGCGAGAAGCGTCGCGATGACCAATGCTCGTCGCATGTGAACCTTCCTTCGGAAGCGATTAGGCACGTGGGGTGTAGTCGACCAGCCCGGTGCTCTCCAGATAGCCCATGTGCCGTTGGACAAAGGTCATCGACCGGGCGGCGAACTCCCTGATCAGGGAGTTTCCGGTGCCGGCCCGGACCGTCGCGAGGAACGAGAAGACCTTGCCGTGCGCGGCGCGCAGGCGGTTGACGAAGGCACGGTCGTAGGCCTCGCCGGACAGGCCTTCGAGCTCGTCCATCCAGCCCTGCTGCTGCGGGTTGGCATTGGTCGGGAGGGTCACGCCGAGCTTTCTCGCGACGATCCCGACGTCCTTGTCGAGCACCATGTGCTCAGTGTTGATCAGCCGCCCGACCTCTTTGACCCGGACCCGGCCGGCCTTGGTCTGGGCCTGCTGTCCGGTCGGCATCTCCCAGAGGCCGGCCTGCTTGACCTTGGCCAGGAGCTGCTGGTCCTCCTCCGACAGCGGCCCCCAGTTGGTCTGCATGACGGCCGCCGACGACCCTAGGGCGGCAGTCGACGGCGGCCGGACCAGGGCATAAATGGCGATCCCGGCCAGGATCAGGCATGAGGCCGCGATCGCGACCGTACGGACTCCCGGATCGTCCAGCCTGATCCGCCGCAGCGCGGAACCGGCCGGGCGCCGCGCCGTGAACCTCCGCACGGTACCCATCGCCCGCCCTCCTCTCCAAGTCGAAAGATGACCTGATCAGGAAGCGGTACGCACGGGGGCCCGGCGAGGGTTCATCTCTTCCGGGAGGAATTCGGGTCAGGCGGGGTGGCGTGCCGCAGGGCCAGCGCCGGGCACATCGCGACGGCCTTGCGGACGTCGCGGGCGAGCCAGGTCGGCAGCGGGCCGCTGGACACCACCGGGTAGCCGTGCCGGTCGAGGTGGATGACCTCGGGCAGCACGTACGCGCAGACACCGTGGCCCTTGCAGCGCGCCCAGTCGATCTCGAGCGTGCCACCCGCGTCCTGGGGCACGTGCAGCAGGCTCCGGACGGGCCGGTCGCAGCCGCCTTCCTCCAGGTGGATCGCGACGTCCTCGCTGAACGTGCTCAGCGCCGACAGCACGAACGTGGCGGTGCCGTCGGGGTGCTTGCACGCACCTCTGCCCCGGCCGATCCGGACCGCGCTGCGCACGGCCTGCACGCTGCCGACTCCGTCCAGCAGCTCGGACATGGTCTTCACGATCTCGGGCAGCCCCAGCCGGCATGGGCCGCACTGGCCCGCGGACTGGGCGGCGAGGTAGGCGGCCACCCGCAGTGACTCGCCCAGCGGGCAGACCCCGGCGGCCAGCGGCAGCAGGATGCCCGCGCCGAACGATCCGCCGACGGCCTCGAAGCCCGCCCGCGAGACCCTGGCGACGGCTGCGGAGTCGGGGCTCAGCCATGACCCGTGGTACCCGCCGGTCAGCACGCCCTGGCCGGTGCTGACCCCGAGCTGGGCGAAGACCTCGCTCAGCGGGGTTCCGGTCGGCGCTTCGACGACGTGTTCGGCGGCGACGGTGAGCAGGACGGTGCCCGGCTCCTCGATGGTGCCGACCGAGGAGTACAGTTCCGCGCCGAGCGAGGCCAGCACGGCCAGCTGGGCGTAGGTCTCCGCGTTGGACAGCAGGGTCGGCAGCCCGTTGACGCCCGACACCGCGGCCCGCACCTTGCGGCCGGGCGGGATCGGGTTCTCCCCGTTGACGGCCCGCACCAGCGCGCCGCCCTCCCCGGAGATGAACCGTTCGAGCAGCGGCACGATCCGGACGGGCTGCGGGAACTCGCGTTCGGCGACGGCCTCGCGCAGCGACTCCTCACCGGCCGCGCCCTCGACGCCGATCACGATCTCCTCGGCCTTGAGCGCGGTGGCGACCAGTTGGGCCCCGTCGAGCACCAGGTGCGGGGCGCGGGTCAGCAGCAGCGTGTCCTTGCCGCTGCCGGGCTCGCCCTCCGCGCCGTTGACCAGCACGACCGTGGGCAGCCCGGACGTGCTGGTCGCGGCGAGCTTGCGGCCGAAGGGAAACCCCGCGCCGCCGCGCCCGCGCAGGTCGACCCGTTCGGCGAGCTCGATCAGCGAGCCGAGGCCGAACTCGGGGATCCGCCCGTGCATGGCCCGGTGCTGGGCCAGGTCGAGCCGGCCGAACCGTTCGAAGCCCGCACCGATCCGGGGTGCGCCGATCGAGGTGTAGGTGAGGCTCATCGCCGGGCCGCCGTCTCGCCCCTGGCCGCCGCGGCGGCGTTCTTGCGGCGCCGGCGGCTGACCGGCGTCGGGTCGGGTACCGGCTGGCCCGCGCGCACCGGGTCCACGGGCTGTACGACCAGCACGACCCGGTTGAGCAGGACGATCCCGACGAAGGTCAGGCTGAGCACATAACCGGCGACGACCCAGGTCGCCGGCGGCCGGCCCGCGGTGAGCCCGTGCACGATCGAGACCGGCCAGGCGAAGTAGCACAGCGCGTGGACGCCGCGCCAGAGCGCGGGCCGGGTCCCGGCGGTGAACCAGATCCGGGCGATCCCACTGAGCAGGACGGTGGTGAACAGGACGGCGGCGAGCACCCCGAGGTTCACCGAGGAGACGCCGAACGCCTCCTTGGCGGGTCCTTCGGTGTGCCCGGCGAGGACCTTGACCAGGATGTGGGCGAGGAGGAAGCTCATGCCGGTCGTCGAGGCGGTGCGGTGCACGGCCTGGGCCAGCACCCGGTAGCGGATCGACAGCAGGCTCCGGTCGGTGGCGACCAGCCCGACCATCACGGAGATACTGAGCCCGACCAGGGAGAACACTCCCGCATAGGTCATCAGGAAGTTCTGTGCGGCGGCGGCGAACTGCGCGCCGGGACTGGTCGCGGCGAGCCCCAGGGTGAGGGGTGCGACCACGCAGAGCGTCGGAACCATCCACCGTGGAGTGGAATCGGCCATCGTGGCTCTCCTGTCATGAATCTAGGTTGGAAAGCATCTGGCCTGGCATGACCTGCTGGTCGCCGCGCTGCGCCCAGCCGTCGCGGAAGTTCCAGCCGCCGACCGACCGGCCGGACAGTGCGATCGCGCCGTCGCCCTGGCCGAGCCCGAACAGCACGGTGGGGGAGGTGGCACCGCCGCAGGTGCCGGGCCCGCCGGGCTGGCCCAGGTAGTCGCCCTTGCGGACGAAGGTGCCGTCGGAGACGCGGGTGAGGTCGGCGAGCCGGTAGTACAGGGTGGCGAGCCCGGAGGTATTGATGATCATGAGCAGGCCGTTGTCGGCGGAGTCGGCGCAGAAGCGGTAGATCGTGCCGTCGGTGGCGGCGAGTACCTGGCCGTTGGCGCCGTCGAAGGCGAGGGGGCCGGCCATGGTGTCGGCACGCCGGCTCTCGCCGACCTGCCAGGGAAGCCTGATCTTGGGGATGCGCACCGGGCCGACGCTGAACCGCGCGAGCGCGCGGATCTCGGTGGCCGGCAGCAGCCGGGTCGGCACCACCCGCAGCAGCGCGCGGAAGTCCTCCCCGCCCGAAATCCCGGCCCGCCAGCGGCGGCCCTCCCAGTGCGCGAGGAACAACGCGACCTGGGGCATGGCCGGGCTGCTGGTCGGCACGGGCAGCGCGGCGACGCCGAACACCCAGGAGCGGTCGGCGGTCTGCCGGGTGACCGTGACGTCCGGGGTGCCACCGGGCGCGTCATAGATCATCCGGGCGATCCGGCCGCGCTCCCCGGCCATCAGGTTGGCGACCTGGTCCTCCAGTCGCGGCGGTCTGCCGGTCGGCTGGGAGAACGGGATCGTCCGTGCACCGGACGCGAGCGGGGTGGGCCCGGGTCCATCCAGAAAGTGACGTTCTACGATCATTGCGAGGACGGCCGCCACCACGAGCGCGATGACGACTCCTGCCGAGGAGACCCGGTCGGCGGTGATCGCCACCGTCCGGGGGTTGACTCCCCTCCTATGCCCCATCTGCCACACCCTTCAGGTGAGTGACACCCGTCACATAGGTCCGTGAAAGTAACAAAATAGCACTCAAATATCCATTGATTCGTGCTTTTCTGCTCATGTCAAAAGCGATTGAACCCTCCCAGCCTCCGGCCCGTACCGGCTGTCGCCCCCCGACCCTCGGGGCGGGAGGAGATCCGGTCGATGCCCTCGAACACACCTGTACGGACCCTGCCGCACACCGGTTCAGTCTCCGGCTCCGCGGCTGGTCCCCGCAGAGTCCCGTCAGTTCCCGACGAGGCAGGACCACAGATGAGACCTCCGCACCAGCACCCGCGACTCGGCTGGCTGCGGGGCAGGAGGCCCCGGGACCGCGAGCAGGTTTTCGCCGAGGTCTTCGAGAGCTACCAGCGGCCGCTGACCTCGTTCGTGCTCGGGCTGACCCGGGGGGATCGGCACTGGGCGGAGGACGTCGTCCAGGAGACCATGATCCGGGCTTGGCGCAACGTCGCGCAACTGGATCCCGAAGTGGAGTCGCTGATGCCTTGGCTCGCGACCGTCGCTCGCCGTATCGTGATCGACGACCAGCGTCGCCGTGCCTCCCGCCCCCGCGAGACGGGCGACGGACCGCTGGAACGGATGCCCGTCCCGGACGGTATGGAGGACCTGCTGCGTACTGTGGTGGTCTCAGAAGCCCTGATGACGCTGTCGCCTGCCCACCGGGAGGCGCTGACCGAGACCGTGCTGCGTGGCAGGACGGTCAACGAGGCTGCCGAAGTGCTCGGCATACCCGTCGGTACGGTGAAGTCGCGGGTGTACTACGGGCTCAAGGCGCTGCGCGTCGCCCTGGCCGACATGGGGGTGGACACGTGATCGAGCACACCGATGTCGCCGCCTACGCCCTCGGGGTGCTCGGCGAACAGGACCGGCGGGCCTTCGAGGCGCATCTGCCCGGCTGCCTGTTCTGCACCCGGGAACTCGCCGACCTGCGCGGGATGCGCGTCCTGCTGTCGGAGGTCGAGCCGCCGCCGCGTGCGACCGTCACGGACCTGCCGACCCGGCACCGGACGACCGGCCGCGCCACCGGGAACCCCCGGAGCAACCTGCAGCGCTGGCTGGTGTCGGCCGCGGCGGGTTTCGTCCTGATCCTCGGCGGCGTCACCGCGGGGGTCGGGCTGTCCAACCATGACACCGTCCCGGGCATCGACATGTCCAAGGGCGTGCACCGCTCGGCGATCAGCCCCACGACCGGCGCGCAGGGCACCGCGGTGCTGGACGACCGGACCTGGGGGACCTGGGTGGCGCTCGACATGACCAACATCCGGGGCCCGTTCGACTGCGAGCTGATCGCGGTCGCCAAGTCCGGGGCCCAACGGGTCGCCAGCGGGTGGGCCGTCCCCGCGCACGGTTACGGCGTGCCCGGTGCGCCCGCCCACCTGCGGATCGAGGGCGGCGTCGCCGATCGGATGACCGATCTGGACCGGCTGGAGGTCCGCACCAGCACCGGCACCACACTTCTCGTCATTCCCGTTTGAACCCTGGGTGCGGTTCGCCGCGTACAGCCTCTCGACGACCCTTCCGCAACGAGAGGAACCACCCATGCGGATCCGACCGATCTTTGCGTTCCCCCTGGTCGCAGCGGCCACCACCGGAATTCTCTTCACTGCGAACGCCGTGACGGGCAGCACCAAGCCCACCACCTCGCCCTACAGTCTGGCCAACGACGGGGAGACCGCCGGCGACGCCGCGACCGCGAAGCCCACCGCGCTCGGCGTGCGGACCGACACCTACCTCGGCAAGATCGTCGTGGACGACAAGGGCTGGACGCTCTACCGGTTCGACAAGGACACAGTGAAGCCGCCGACCTCCAACTGCGACGGCGACTGCGCCTCCACCTGGCCGCCGGTCCCCGCCTCGGACGAACTCGAGCTGAAGGGCGTCTCCAAGGCACTGGTCGGCAAGGTCACCCGCACGGACGGCAGCGAGCAGCTCACCCTGGGCGGCTGGCCGCTGTACCGGTACGCCAAGGACGCCGAGGCCGGTGACACCAACGGCCAGGGCGTCGGCGGCACCTGGTTCGCCGCCGCTCCCACCGGCGGGAAGGCCAACGCCGACAAGGCCGCGCCCGTCGTGCCGCCGTCGGCGACGGCCGAGCCCACGACCCCGCCGAAGAAGAAGAAGCCCGCGCCCGTCAACAACTGGGCCGGCTGGACGGTGCTCAAGGCCGTCAAGGACCCGAAGCTCGGCTGGATCGTCGTGGACGCCAAGGGCTGGACGCTCTACCGCTTCGACAAGGACACGGTGAAGCCGTCGATCTCCAACTGCCTGGGTGCCTGTGCCAAGGCGTGGCCGCCGGTGAAGTCCACCACCAAGATCAGAGTGGTCGGCGTTCCCAAGAAGCTGGTCGGCAGCATCATGCGCAAGGACGGCGTCTGTCAGCTCACCCTGGGCGGCTGGCCGCTGTACCGGTACGCCAAGGACACCGAGCCCGGCGACACCAGGGGCCAGGGCGTCGGCGGCACCTGGTTCGCCAGCACGCCCGAGGGCAAGAAGGCGGCGGCGGCCGCGGCCCCGAGCGAGGGCGACGGCGGCGGCGGGGACTACGGCTACTGATCGGATACCGGCGGTACTGACGGGTACCGGGCTGGTCATGGCTGGTACCTGGCTGGTCCTGAGGCCCGGCGGGCTCCCGGTGAGCCGCCGGGCCTTGCCCGGTTCGGTGGTCACGGAGGAGCGGTTCACGTCATGAAGGAGATTCCCGGCCTTCCGGCCTGACCTACGACTTCGTGTGACTTCGGGTGACTTCATGGGCTTCGTGGGGTGTACTGCGGGAAGAGCATCGGTCGCGCCTGCCGATGCGTTCCGGGGTGTTACCTCGGGTTTGAGTCCGGCCACACGCGCCCGTGGCCGGCATCATCTCAGGTCAGCGTCACAGGTCGGTGGCGATGATCTTTTCGATGTTCCGTTCGGCGAGGGCCGTGATGGTGACGAACGGGTTGACCGTCGTGTTGCCGGGGATCAGGGCGCCGTCCATGACGTACAGGCCGGTGTAACCGTGCAGGCGGCCGTAGTTGTCGGTGGCCTTGTTGAGGATCGCGCCGCCGAGCGGGTGGTAGGTGAGCGTGTCGTTCCAGACCTTGTACACGCCGAAGAGGTCGGTCCGGTAGATCGTCCCCTCCTTCTGGTTGATCTTGTCGAAGATCGTCTTGGCCATGGTGATGGAGTCCTGCTTCCAGGCCTGCTGCCAGGACAGGTCGACCTTGCCGGTGCCGGCGTTCCAGCTGAACTGCGCGCGGCGGGTGGTCTTGGTGATCGCCAGGTAGAACGAGGCGAAGGTCTCGATGCCGGTCGGCAGCGGGGCCACCTCGGCGAACGCGCCGCCGGCGTCCCAGTTGTCGATGCCGGAGCAGGGGATGGTCGACTGGAGCGTGCCGGTCGGGTCCCACACGTGGTTGGCGCGGCCGCACATGACGTTGCCGTTGTCGCCCCAGCCCTTGCCGATCTCGTTGTTCAGGTTCGGCAGCGAGCCGGTGGCCTTGAACTTGGTGAGCAGCTTGCTGGTGCCGACGCTGCCGGCCGCGAAGAACACCTTGGCGGCCTTGACGGTCTTGACGGCGACGGTGTCGCCGGTGGTGTTGATCTGGTCGATGGTGACGGTGAAGCCGCCGCCGGCCGCCGGGGTGACGTTGGTGACCTTGTGCAGCGGGGAGATGCTGACCTTGCCGGTGGCCTTGGCCTGGGCGATGTAGGTCTGCACCAGCGACTTCTTGCCGGCGTTGTTGCCGTAGAGGATCTCGCCGTCGAGAGCCGACTTCGGAGCGGTCCCGGCCTGCTCCTGCTTCATGTAGTTCCAGTCGTACACGTCCGGCACGATCGTCCAGGCGAAGCCGGAGCGCTGAGCGTGCTTGCGGCCGACCCGGGAGTACTGGTAGCACGCGGCCGTCTCGAACCAGGCCATGTCGATCGAGCCGACGCCGAGGGTGGCGTTGGCGCGCGGGTAGTAGGTGTTGTACATCTCGTCGGCGTTGACCGACGGGAGCACGTAGGAGAAGTTCGCCCGCTTGGGAGTGACGGCCATGCCGCCGTTGACCAGCGAGCCACCGCCGACGCCGCGACCCTGGTAGACCGTGATGCCCGCGAAGTCCTCGGCGTCCAGGATCCCGGTGTACTTGGGGATCGTGCTGTCGATCGGGAAGCCGAAGAAGTTGCTGAGCGGGGCCTTGCTCTTGGTCCGGAGCCAGTAGGACCGGTAGTCCGGGCTGCTCGACTTGCCGAAGATCTTGCCGTCGGGGCCGGGGGTGTCCCAGGACAGGCCCATCTCGACCATCTGCACGTCGACGCCGGCCTGGGCGAGGCGCAGCGCGGTGACCGAGCCGCCGTACCCGGTGCCGATCACCAGGACGGGGACGTTGGCCCCGTTGGCGATCGGAGCGGGCGCGGGGGCGGCCGCCGCAGCCTGGGCCGCGGCGGCGAGGCCCGCCTGGGCCACCACACTCAGGCCCAGAATAGAACCGGTTCCAGCCATGAAACCGCGGCGTGAGAAGCCGCTGCTTTCGGTGCCAGGCACTGTGTTGTCACTCATGTGACGTTCCTCACTCTAGACAGAATGAGAACAAGTTCTACATGTTGCCGGCGCGTTAAGTCACTACCTACTCAGAAGTAATGTGGTCTCGGTCACATATTCGGAGCGCGGAATTACGGTGTGTTCACGATGCGTTCACAGCAACCAAGCACTTGCTTTGGGAAGCCTATGCAGCGGTCTGCCCGTTTGCTACCGTCCAGCGCATGATCTCCACGATTGTCTGGGGTACCGGCAACGTCGGCCGCCTGGCCATCCGCGCCGTCGATGCCCACCCCGCCCTGCAGCTCACGGCCGTCATCGTCAACAACCCGGACAAGGTCGGCCGCGACGCGGGCGACCTGTGCGGGCTCGCCCGGGAACTGGGGGTCACGGCGACCGACGACGTCGAGTCGGTGCTGGCCGCCGGCCCGCAGGCTGTGGTGTACGCCGCGTCCGGTGAGATCCGCCCGGACGACGCACTCGCTGACATCAACCGGGCGATCAGGGCCGGCGCGGTGGTCGTGACCCCGTCGCTGTACGCGCTCTACGACCACACCAACGCTCCCGCCGAGATGCGGGAGCCGGTGCTCGCCGCGATCGCCGAGGGCGGCGGCTCG
>JBDSTJ010000374.1:0-4762 GCA_039928335.1 Streptosporangiaceae bacterium
GAGATGATCGAAGTCAGGGCCTGACCCGCCGTCACCCGGCGCGTCTCGACCTTCTCCCGGAGCCCGCAGGTGCCCGGGGCCATCCAGCTGCGGGCGGGCGCGGGGCGGGCGCGGTCGCACGGGGAGCAGTGATCGACTGACCCTGGTCAGACGGCGGCGTGCAGCCAGCGGACGGGTGCCCCGTCGCCGGCCCTGCGGAAGGGCTCCAGTTCGTGGTCCCAAGGGGTGCCGAGCAGCCGGTCGAGTTCGTATTCCAGCGCCGACTTGCCCGCGGCGGCGTTGGCCATCACCTTGCGCAAACGATCTTCGGGGACCATGATGTCGCCGCTCGCCCCGATCGAGGCCGTGAAGACGCCGAGCGAGGGCGTGAAGCTGTAACGGATGCCGTCGACCCCCGTTGACGCGTCCTCGGTGATCTCAAACCGGGCCAGTTTCCAGGCACGCAGAGACGAGGTGATGGCGGCGGCCGTGCCGGGCTTCCCTTCCCAGAGCAGTTCGGCCCGCTGGCTGCCGGGAGCAGCGGGCTGGTCCGTCCACGCCAGCCTGGCGGGTACGCCAAGCACACCCGCGACTGCCCACTCAATGTGCGGGCACAGCGCAGGTGGCGCGGAGTGGACGTAAAAAACGCCACGTACGGTCACCGATCCTCCTGATAGTGCAAATTGAGGCGCGTCTTCCCCTACGGCCTCTCACACCCCAACAGGCGGCTTCCGCGTCCTCATTGTGCCCGATCAGGATCCCTTGCACCAGCACGATTGACGAATAGAAACGTCCTGGCAACAATCCGCGACGTGGCCGGGTGCGGTGGTTGACACGAGCAGCGCCGGATCGGGCCGGGACCTCGGTGCCGCCGTCGTACTCGGCGTTCCCCTCGGTCAGAGGATCTTGCGCAGGGCCGTGCCGATGCCTGCGCGGACCAGCACGGGGTCGTCGATTCCGCTGCCGACGGCAATGCCGTCGCGCAGGATGAGCAGCAGCCCGGCCGTGGCCTCCGGAGCCCGATGGCCGGCCTCGCGCAGGAGCCCGGCCATGAACTCGCGGAACCAGCGCCGGTACCGGTCGACGACCTGGCGCACCGGGTGGGCGGGGTCGGCGTACTCGGCTGCGGCGTTGAGAAACGGGCAGCCGCGGAAACCGGGGCCGCAGCCGACCTCGCCGAGCAGGTCGAAGAAGGCGTTGATCTGGTCGAGTGGTGCGCCGGTCAGGGTCTGGACGGCATCGCGCTGGAGCGCGGCCTGCCCTTCCAGATAGCCGCAGACCAGGTCGTCCTTGGACCGGTAGTGATGGTAGAAGGTCGCCTTGGCCACCCCGGCCTCGGCGATGATCCGGTCAACGCCAACCGTGTGGACACCTTCGGCATAGAACAGCCGGGTGGCCGTGTTGAGGACCCGATCACGGGCAGGGCTCCTGGTGGCTTTCACGCTTTGACAATAACAGACAGGTCTGTCTATGTTGGATCAGATACAGACAGGTCTGTCTATCATGCTCGACCGAAGGGAAGAGATCATGAAAATCCTCTACACCGCGATCGCCACGGCCTCGGGCCGTGAGGGCCGTTCGGTCACCAACGACAACAAGCTCGACGTGACCCTGGCCAAGCCCAAGGAGATGGGCGGGGACGGCAACGGCACCAACCCCGAGCAGTTGTTCGCGGCCGGTTACGCGGCCTGCTTCGCCAGCGCCCTGCAACTGGTGGGCGGCAAGAAGAAGCTGGACGTGTCCGATGCGGCCGTCACCGCCGAGGTCGGCATCGGCCCCAACGACGCCGGCGGGTTCGGCCTCGAGGTCACCCTGCGGGTCGAACTGCCCGACGACATCTCCGAGGCCGACGGCAAGGCCCTGCTCGAGGCGACCCATCAGGTCTGCCCCTACTCCAACGCCACCCGAGGCAACATCCCGGTCACGCTCGTCCGCGAATAGTCACCCTTGGTGAAATATCAGGCACACTGAGTGCATGTCCGATCAGGGTGCCGGCCTGGAGCGGCTGCTGCGACGGCACCGGGACGCCCTGGTCGCCGAGTCGGGGACGGTGATCCGCGAACACCAGGTGCTCGTCCCCGACCGGGACCTGCCGCAGGCCGAGAGCCTGCTGCGGCGCTGGTCGGCCGGACACGAGCCGGGTCCGGGAGTCACCCGGGTCCGGCTGAACGCCCGCGCCCGCGTTGACGTCTGCGAGCTGACCCTGCTCGCCCGCGACCAGGGTCTCGGCCTCGGTCCCAACCATCTCGTCCACGGCCAGCCGCTGTGGTGGACCGGGCCCGCCGACCGGCCCAGGCCCGCACCCCGCCGGGACCTGCCGGCCCCCGGTCCGGTCCGGCGCGAGGTCACCGTCGCCGTCCTCGACACCGGACTGGACCCGCACCCCTGGTACGAGACGGCGGGCTGGTTCGCCGACCAGCGCGAGGAGGTCGGCGAGATCCTCGACGCCGACCGGGACCTCGCGCTGGACGCCCAGTCCGGGCACGGCACGTTCATCGCCGGGGTGGTCCTGCAGCACGCGCCGGCAGCCCGCATCCGGGCCGGGCGGGTCCTCGGCGGCGACGGGGTGGCCGACGAGCTCGACGTCGTCCGGGCGCTGGCCGGCCTCAGCGCCGACGTCGTCAACCTCTCGCTCGGCTGCCACACCTTCGACGACCGCCCCTCGCCCGTACTGCGGCAGGCCGTCGGCGCGCTCGGCCGGGCCACGGTCGTCACCGCCTGCGCCGGCAACACCGCGAGCGACCGGCCGTTCTGGCCTGCCGCCCTCGAACAGGTCATCGGCGTGGCCGCGCTCGACGGGGACGAGCGGGCCTGGTTCTCCAACCACGGCCCGTGGGTGGACGCCTGCGCGCCGGGCGTCGGCATCGTCAGCAGTTTCGTCCGGTTCGGCGACTTCGCCGGATACGCCACCTGGTCGGGCACCTCGTTCGCCGCCCCGGTCGTCGCCGGGGCGATCGCGGCGAAGGCCGCAGAGGGCATGACCAACGCGGAAGCCGCAGTTCAGGTCATGTCGTCGGGCCCTACCCGTCCTGGGCTCGGCACAATCATCAGGATCTGAGCACGACCCGGCCCCGATCCGGTAACCACTCCTTCCCGCCGGCCACACCGGCCCCTAGCCTCGGCGCACAGCGGGGGACCTCGTGGGAGAGCACGATGGTCAGGGATGTGAACGTCACCGCTGGGGAGCTGGTGGCGCGGGCCGGTAAGGGCGACGGCTCGGCGTGGGACGAACTGGTCGCCCGGCACACCGGTCTGCTGTGGTCCATCGCCCGGTCGTCCGGGCTGCCCCGGGCCGCCGCAGAGGACGCCGTCCAGGCCACCTGGCTCCGGCTCGTCCAGCGGATCGACACCCTCTGGGAGCCCGAGAGCGTCGGCAGCTGGCTCGCGACCGTCTGCCGCAACGAATGTCACAGCCTGCGCGGCCTGCCCTTGCCCGCAACCGCGCCGGAGCCGGCCGACCCCTCGCCCGGCCCCGAGGACGTGTGCGTGGACCGCGACCGGCTCGCCCGGGTGGTCGCCGCCCTGCAGGCCATGCCCGACCGGTGCCGGGGCGTGCTCCGGCTGCTCGCCGCGTCCGCCTCCTACACCGAGGTCTCCGCCGCGCTCAACGTCCCGATGGGCAGTATCGGGCCGACCCGCGCCCGCTGCCTCCGCCGGCTCAGGGGAGCACTCGGTGAATGAGCTTCTGGACCTCCTCCAGCAGGCGTTCGAGCAGCTCGACCCGGTGCCCGCCTCGGTCTACACCGAGGCCATGGGTGCGTTCGCCTGGCGCAACCCCGACGCCGCGTTCGCCGAGCTCGTCGCCGACGCGCAGCCGGCCGGGGCCGGCCTGCGGGGGGAGTCCCGCCTGCTGAGCTTCAGCGGAACCGGGGTGGGCGTGGAACTGGAAGTCTCCGGCCACGGGCCGCACCGGGAGCTGGTCGGGCGGCTGGCTCCGGCCGCGCCCGCCGAGCTGAGCGTGCGGCACCGGGGCGGGGAGTTGGTGGCCGAGGTCGACCCGGCCGGCCACTTCCTGGTGCCCGAGGTGCCCGCGGGGCTGGTGATGCTCGTGTTCCGGCTGGCCGATGCCTCCTCCATCGTGACCAGTTGGGTGCGCCTGTGAACCTCATCGACCTGGTCTCGGCCGAGCCCGCCCGGGTCCGGGACCTGACCCCAAGCGTCGGCGGCGGTGTCGCGGCCAGGGTCGAGGCGCTGCGGGCACGCGCGATGGCCGACAAGGAACTCGGCGAGTTCACCCACGGCCTGGCGAGCCTCACCGAGGCCCAGCGGATCAGCGCCGGGGACGAGAGCCTGTCGGTGCTGGTCGCCCTGACCCGGGTGGGGCTGCTCGCGGCGCGCGGTGACGTGACCGCGGCGTTGCACCTGGCCGACCGCATCGAGCCCCTCCTGTCCGGCGACGACCTGGAACGCCTGCGCGCCAACCGCGACTGTGCGCTGGCCTGCCGGGGCGTGCTCTCCGAGCTGCCCGCCCGGCGGTCGGCCTCCGCCGATCCGGCGGTACGGGCCGGGCGGCTCATCGGGTCCGGGCTGGTCCACGCCTACGCGGGCCGGTTCGACGCCGCCGAAGGGGCCCTCCAGGCCGCCGCCGCCCTGGGGCGGAGGCACGAACTCCAGCAGATCGTCCTGATGGCGCTGCACAACCTCGGGTTCGTGGCGGCCCGGCGGGGGCGGCTGCCCCTGGCCCTGGCCCTGTTCGGCGAGGTGGAACCCGAGCTGACCGGGGAGCGGCTGGCCCAGTGCCGGCTCGACCGGGCCGAGGCCCTGATCGCGGCGGGGCTGGCCG
>JBDSTJ010000375.1:0-6781 GCA_039928335.1 Streptosporangiaceae bacterium
GCACATCAGAGAAGTCGATGCGGCCGTCATGAACATTGGCGACGCGCAGATACGGCCGCATGTGACGCCCATGCAACTGGCTTGGCGAAAGCTGGCGGCCGATCTGTACCTCTCCAGCCATATCGACTCGCTTCAGAGCCCAGCCGTCCGGGAGGTCACGCATAGCCGAGCTCCCGCAGCATCTCGTCGACTCGAGCGGCTGCGGCGGCGCGCTGGGCTTCGAGTTCGGGGAGGGTGACCGCGTACTTGGCGGCCCACCTGAGATACCGGTCGGTCAGGGCTCTGCGGCCAGTGGCGAGGCGGGTGTCGAGACGGCGTCCGAGGTCGGCTTTGAGGATGTCCATGACCAGCGTGGGCTCGGTTTCGGCTTTGTGGATCTCGCGGACGCCTCTGCCGAGTTCGTCGACGAAGGTGGCCTCAAGGCGGCGGACCTTCGACCGGGCCGCATTGAACTGGGTCTTCAAGCGCTTCAGCACTACCGGGTCGACGTCGTCGGCGTCGTCAGCGTCGTCTTCGGGGGTCGCGGTGGCGGCCTTGACCTTCGCTTCGAGCTCGGCCCGCAGGTTCTCGACCTCCTCAAGCTCGGTGAGGTAGTCAGCGAGGACGTGCGGGACCAGCGGGTGCTCACGGGCCTTGCGCTTGGCGGCGGCCTGACGCTGGGCGTTCAGTGCCGCCGCTCCGTCATCGGCGAAAGCCGTCTGGATCGTCGTCAGCCAGCCCTGCACCACCCCGCTGAACCGGTGGTAGGCGAGCGTCCGGATGTCGTACTGGACGCCGCCCCACCACGAGGCGACCGCGCCGGACAGCTGGACCCGGTCAAGCGTGCCAAGGGGTTCAAGTTCGGCGACGAACGACTCCAGCAGCTCGGCGCGGGTGTCCATGACCCGCTGGGTGTCGGGCAGCTCGCTCAGCCGTTTGCTGTGCCGGTCCCACCACTCGTCGAACGCCGCCCGCGTGCGTTCCTCGGCGGCCGCCGCCAGTTCCGGGATGCGGTCGGCGGCCGACTGCCAGCCGTCGGCGGGGAAGTCGTAGTAGTCGGCGTCCCGTTCGGCGAACAACGCGTGCACGTCCACGCCGTACGCCCGGAAAGCCGCCTCATGCTCGCGCACCTCGGACTTCGGGACCCCGCCGTGCAGGTGGGCCCGCACGTCCTGGGGCTCGGGCGGCGGGGTGTTGTCGACGTACCGGCGAATGTTCAGGTTGAACTGGTTGTCCCTGAGCTCCTCGACCGGCACCACGCGGGCGAAGCCGGGGATGTCGTGCGCCGGGTCGGCCAGGTACGCCCGATAGGCGGCGACGATCTTCTCGGCGTGTTCGGGTTCGAGGTAGTTCTGGGCCCGGGCCGACAGGTACTCGCGGTCGGCGTTGATGAACAGGACCTTGCCCCGGTGCGAGGCGGGGCGGGGGCCGGGGCCGCGCAGGATCAGGATGCACGCGGGGATGCCGGTGCCGTAGAACAGGTTCGAGGCGAGGCCGATCACGGCCTCCAGCCGGTCGGCTTCGATGACCTTCCGCCGGATCGCCTGCTCCTCACCGCCCCGGAACAGCACACCGTGCGGCATGACCGTCGCGCCGATGCCGCCGGGCCGCAGCACCGCCAGGACGTGCTGGGCGAACATCCAGTCGGCCTTCTTGCCGGTCTCCGGCGTCCAGCCGTACTCGAACCGGTCCGAGTGCTTCATCCCGGCGCTCACGTAGCTCTGCGAGAACGGCGGATTGGTGAGCACCCGGTCGAAGAGCGTCAGCGTCGAACCGTCCGGCTCGACGTGCATCGGGTTGGCGAGGGTGTCGTCGTTCTCCAGGTCGGCGTTGACGATCCCGTGCAGGATCATGTTCATCTTGGAGATGGCCCAGGTGCCGCCGTTGGCCTCCTGGCCGTACAGGCGCAGGTCCCGGGCGTCCTCACCGGCCTCCGCGACGTACTCCTTCGACATGATCAGCATGCCGCCGGAGCCCGCGCACGGGTCGTACACCCGCATCCCGGCGTGCGGGTCGACCAGGCGCGTCATCATCCGGACGACGCCACGCGGGGTGTAGAACTCCCCGCCCTTCTTGCCCGCCGAGTCGGCGAATTCGCCGATCAGGTACTCATACGCCGCGCCCAGCAGGTCGGGGAACTCGAAGTCCTCGTTGCGCAGCCGGTAGTGGTCGAAATGCTTGATCAGGGCCCGAAGCTTCTGGTCCGACAGCGAGGTCTTGCCGATGTTGCGGTTGAAACTGATGTGCCCCACCACGCCCTGCAGAGTGGTCGAGTTGGCCTCTTCCAACGCCGACAGGGCCTTGTTGAGCAGGTCGCCGACACCGTTCTCGGCCGACTTGCCCAGAAGGTACTTCCACTGGGCCGCCTGCGGCACATAGAAGTCTCCGCCCCGGTAGAACGCCCGGTTGCCGGCGATCTCCTCGGCCTGCGACTGCGTCCGACCGGCTGCCAGCTGCTCGGCGACGACCCGATCCCTGATCGTGTCGAACTGGTCGGAGCTGCGCTTGAGGAACAGCATCCCGAAGATGTATTCCTTGAACTCCGAGGCGTCCATCTTGCCGCGCAGAATGTCGGCCGCGCCGAACAGGTGCTGTTCCAGCTGCGGCAACGTCAGCTTCGCCACAGGCGGAGCCTCCAATCAGGCTGAGGGACGTCACACGTTACCGGCCAGCCTCAACGATCAACGTCCTACTATGAGAATTGCCCACCCCCGTCCGAGGAGTGACCGTGCCGCAGCTGGCGATCGCCAAGGAGTTCCTCGCCGAGTACGCCAAGCTGGAGAAACAGGTCCAGAAAGCCGTCCAGGCGGTCTTCGCGAAGTTCTCCGAGGCCACCCACACCGGTCTGCACCTGGAGAAGCTCAACCACTCGCAGGACCCCCGGATCAGAACGATCCGCATCAACCAGTTCTACCGGGGCGTCGTCCTCGCCCCCGAGGCCGGCGACATCTACTGCCTGCTGCGCGTCCTGCCGCACGACGAGGCGATCGCCTACGCCACGAGCCGGCTGTTCACCGTCAACCAGGTCCTCGGCGTCCTGGAGATCCGCAACGAGTCACAGCTCCAGTCCATGACCGGCACCCTGAGGCTCGCCGCCGACAACACCCCGACCCGGCTGTTCGACCATGTGAAGGACTCGGACTTCCACACGCTCGGCATCGACGACCAGGTCCTCCCGATCGTCCGGCTGCTGACCCGCGAAGCCCACCTCGACTCCCTGCAGCACATGCTGCCCGCCCTCCAGTACGACGTGCTCGTCGCCCTGGCCTCGGGCATGTCCGTCGAGGACACCTGGTCCGAGCTCGCCAAGCACCTCGTCGACGCCACCAAGCCCGAGCGGGTCGAGCCCGACGACCTCTCCACCGCGATCAGGCGCACCCCCGACCAGGTCGCGCTGGTCAGCGGCCCCGAGGAACTCGAGAAGCTCCTCCAGCCGCCGTTCGCGCTGTGGCGGATCTTCCTGCACCCGATGCAACGCCGGATCGCCTACCACGACCCCTACCCGGGCTCGGTGATGGTCACCGGCGGCGCGGGCACCGGCAAGACCGTGACCGCTCTGCACCGGGCGGCACACCTGGCCCAGGCGCACGACGGCGGCAAGCCCATCCTGCTGACCACCTACAGCCGTCCGCTCACCGCCGAACTGGCCCGCCAGCTCGACCAGCTGATCGAAGACCCCGACGACCGCGACCGGATCGAAGTGATCACCACCGGCCAGCTCGCGTCCTCGGTGCTCAACGAACGCGACGGCAGCCACCCGCTCGCGATGCCGCCCCGCGAACTGGTCTCCCTGGCCGACACCGTGCACCCCTACTACCCCGGTGAGTTCCTGGTCGACGAGTGGGAGCAGGTGCTCCTCGCCCAGAACATCACAACGCGGGAGGCCTACCTGGCCGCGACGCGGGCCGGCCGCGGCCAAGGTCTGCCCCGTGCAGAACGTCCCGCCGTGTGGGCGGCGATCGAGGCCCTGCGGGTCCTCCTGCGCGATGCCAATCGGTGGTCGTTCCTGCAGATCGCCGACGAGGCCGCGCGGGTCCTGCAGCCGGGCGGCATGCCCGCGCCGTACCGGCATGTCATCGTCGACGAGGCCCAGGACCTGCATCCCGCGCAGTGGCGGCTGCTGCGCGCCGCCGTCGACCCGGCCGCCGACGACCTCTTCCTCGTCGCGGACCCGCACCAGCGGATCCGGCAGCACCGGGTGCCGATGAAGGACACCGGCATCAAGATCGTCGGCCGGACCCAGCGGCTCACCGTCAGCTACCGCACCACCCAGGAGATCCTGACCTGGGCCGTCCGGGTACTGGGCCTGGTGTCCGAGGAGGACCTGGACGGCTGGCCCGACAGCCGCGAGGGCTACGAGTCGCCGATGCACGGCCGACGGCCGATCGTCCGGCGGTTCACCGAGTGGTCGCAGGAGTGCGCAGCCGTGGTCGCCCAGGTCCGGGCCTGGCTGTCGGACGGCGTCGAACCGGGCGCGATCGCGGTGGCCGCCCGGACCAACAGCAAGGCCGGCGACGTGGCGGACGCGCTGCGCGCCGCAGGCGTCGAACCCGAGCCGCCCGGCCCGGCCGGCGGCCACGTCCAGGTCGGTTCGATGCACAGCCTGAAGGGCCTGGAGTTCCAGTGCGTCGCGGTCGTCGGCGTCCAGGACAAGGTGGTGCCGCACGACCGGGCGGTCGTCCCACTGGACGTCGACAAGGCCGCCCACCTTGAGAGCCTGCAACGTGAGCGGTGCGTGCTCTATGTCGCGTGCACGCGCGCCCGCGACCGGCTCTACGTGTCCTACTCCGGGGCTCCCAGCCCGTTCCTCCCCCGCTGATCCCGAGGAGCCCTCTCCATGCGTCCCCTTCGCGTGTCCGTCCGGAACGTTCGCGGTGCCCTGGACGTCGAGCTGCACCTGCGCCCGTTCGGCGCGCTCATCGGGCCGAACAACGCGGGGAAGTCCACCCTGATGGACGCCGTCCGCCTGTTCTACGGAGCACTGGACTGGGACGAGGCCCGTGACCTGCCGTGGCAGTCCGAGACCGGCGGAGAGTCGTGGGTGGAGATCGACTACCGGGTCGACGCCGCCGAAGCCGGGCAGCTCGACCTCGACCTCAGCGAAGGCGACGTGCTGTGCATCCGCCGCTGGTTCACCAAGGGCTCCGACCACCTCGCCGGGTCGTACTACCTCATCCCCCCGGACGGCGGTGAGCCACAGCCGACCGGCTGGACCAGCGCGGCCAAGCTCGGCCAGTGCGTGTACATCCCGACGATCAGCCAGATGGCCGACCACACCTCGCTCTCCGGCCCCTCACCACTGCGGGACGTCCTGCTCCTCGCCTTCTCCGAGCGGCACATCGAGGCCATGCTCACCGCCACCAGGGCGGCCCTCGGCACCCTCAGCGCCGCGCTGAAGGACGGGCCCATCACCGACCTCGAGAGTGATCTCGACGAGGCGCTGACGCCCTGGGGGCTGTCGGCCAAGGTCGACATCGACGAGCTGTCCAACGAGCTGATCATGCGTCAGCTCATCGAGCTGCGGCTTCAGCAGGAGGGCACCCACCGCCCGCTGGAGGCCCAGGGCTCCGGCGTCCAGCGTGCCATGATCGCCGCCCTGATCCAGGCGGCGGCCCGGTTGCGCGCCCAGGCCAAGGAGGGCGCGTTCCGCTGGATCCTCTTCGAGGAGCCCGAAGCGTTCCTGCACCCCTCCCAGGTGACCCGGCTCGCCCACGACCTGCACAAGCTCGTCGCCACCGGCAACACCGCAGTGACGATCACGACCCACAACGCCGCCATGCTCGCCGCCGCCGAGACCTCCCCCGAGACCATCACCCGGGTACACCGTTCGCTCCACCGCGTCGAAGTGGCCTCGCCCTCGCCCTCCCGGGTGAGTGCGGTGCTCGCCGACATTCACACGCGTTCGGCCTGGGCGCTGGGCTCACGCTCCTGTTTCAAAATGCCGCGCCTGACGGCGGCCGACGAGGAACGCGACCGGGTCCTGTACGACCTGGACGCCCACCGCGCCGCAGCGTTCTTCGCCGACCGGGTGATCGTCGTCGAGGGCCCCAGCGATGTGCTGTTCTTCGAATGGCTGGCCCGGCGGGGCCTGCTCGCCAAGCTCGGCCCGAACGTCGGCGTGCTGAGCGCGTTCGGGAAGTTCGAACTGCACCGGGCGGCGAGCACGCTGTCCCTGTTCGGCATTCCGCACGTGGTCCTGTGGGACGAGGACGCGCCCATGGCGACGAACCAGAACAGCCTCAAGCTCAAGCTCTGCCAGGACGGGTGCGCACTCACCGCCCTGGCGGCGTCCGCCAACGATCCCGGGTCGTCCTTCGTCGGCGCGGTCCGACTCACCGGCACCATCGAGCGCTGGCTCGGCATCGCCGAGGAGAAGGACAACCCCTGGAAGGCCGCCAACATCGGCGCGGCCCTCAACCAGGCCTACGCGACCCCGTCATCGCCCCTGCCCGAGCAGGTCGACCACCTGCTCGACCTGCTCGCGGACCTGTTCGTCGGCCGGGACCTCACCTCCTACCAGGACCTGGCGGAATTCGAGGGAGCGCTGATCTCGCGGACGCTCCCACCACCGGCTCTCGACCTGTCGGCAGAGGTCTCCGCCTTCCCCCGGGATACCTGCGGTTGTGCAGCACCTCTCTGGCCGCAGATCTGAGAATGGGGCGTTCAGAGATGCCGATTTCACTGCCTGCGTGGCCGTCCTGCCGGAGGCGCTCACATCCTTTCGTACCCCTGCTGACCACCCTCGCCGCCTGCGCCGGATGCCCGGGCGAGGAGCACAGGGTCTGCGAGGAGCGCTTCGATG
>JBDSTJ010000376.1:0-5374 GCA_039928335.1 Streptosporangiaceae bacterium
CGCCCATCTGTCGATCCTGACACGCGCTCACCGGTTCCCGGCGGCCGGGATCTTCAATACCTTCGGATCATGAGTTATCCGAAGGAGCTGTACCAGGCAGGTGCGGGCGAAGTCAGCGGGCGGTTCCGGCCGGCCGGGAGTCCGCCGGACCTGGTGATCGGCGGGGATGCCACGCGGCGGACCGAGGTCAGTTATCTGGCGACCGGGGCCGGCACCGGCGGCCAGTACGGGTTGTACCGGTGGGCCATGGGGGCCGAGCCGTCAGGGGCCGGGGCGCACTTCCACAAGACGATGTCCGAGTCGTTCTTCGTACTCGACGGGACGGTCGAACTGTTCGACGGGGACCGGTGGACCACCGGCCGGGAGGGCGACTTCCTCTTCGTGCCGCCCGGCGGGATCCACGCCTTCGGCAATACGGAGGGGCCGGCGACGATGCTGCTGCTGTTCGCGCCGGGCGCGCCCCGGGAGAGGTACTTCGAGGAGCTGGCGGCGATCCTGGGGGACGGGCGGATGCCTGCCGAGGCCGAGTGGGCCGAGCTTTGGCGGCGGCATGACCAGTACCCGGCCTGAGCCTGACGGAATTCGCGCCTAGGTTGGAAGGGTCAGCAACACGTCGAGGGGAAACCGAATGTCGAAGATCCTTTTTGTGGTGACCGGGGCGCGCTTCTGGACGCTCAACGACGGGTCGCAGCACCCGACCGGGTACTGGGCCGAAGAGGTGCTCGCCCCCTACCGTGCCTTCGTCTCCGCCGGGCACGAGGTGGTCTTCGCCACGCCCGGCGGGGTGGTGCCCGTCGCCGACCAGGGCAGTCTCGCCCCGGAGGCCAACGGGGGCGAGGACGTCACCGCGGAGCTGGCCGGGATCGCCGGGCTCAGGGCGCCGCTGAAGCTCTCGGAGGTCGCGCTGGAGGACTACGCGGCGGTGTTCTACCCGGGCGGGCACGGGCCGATGGAGGACCTCGCGGTGGACGCGGAGTCCGGTCGGCTGCTCACCGGGGCGCTCGAGTCCGGCAGGCCGCTGGGGGTCGTGTGCCATGGGCCCGCGGCGCTGCTCGGGGCCCAGCGGGCCGACGGGACGTCGCCGTTCGCCGGGTGGAAGGTGACCGGGTTCACCAACGAGGAGGAGAAGCAGGCGGGTCTCGCGGACAAGGCGACCTGGCTGCTGCAGGACCGGCTCGTCGAGATCGGCACGGACTTCCAGGAGGGCGCGCCCTGGCAGCCCTTCGTCGTCGTCGACCGGAATCTCCTCACCGGGCAGAACCCGCAGTCGTCAGCGCCGCTGGCCGCCGAGATGCTCAGGAAACTCGACTGATCACAACGGGTGGTGGGACTGGTCACGTTTCGGAATATTCGCTTCCAAAGATGGATTACTACGGGTGACCGCCACTCACCATCGTCATGAGGTTGAACACGACTGTGATCTTCTCTTCCACCCAGTCCTCCGCCCAGCGGTTCCGGCTGATCCACCGCCGGAGCCGGCCCGTCGCCTCCGGCATCACCCGCCTGGTGATCACGGCGATCGTCGCCTACCTGATCGCCGAGCTGCTACTGGAGGTGCAGGCTCCGCTGCTCGCACCCCTGACGGCTCTGCTGGTCGTCCAGGTGTCGACCTACCAGACGGTCAGGCACGCCCTCCAGCGGGTGCTGAGCGTCGGGGTCGGAGTGGTCGTGGCGGTGGTGATCGCGGGGTCACTGGGTTTCGCCTGGTGGAGTCTCGGCATCGCCATCGCCGCGTCGCTGATCCTGGGCCACGCCCTCAAGCTGAACGACCACATCCTCGAGGTGCCGATCAGCGCGATGCTCATCCTCCAGCTCGGCACCGAGGCCGCGGCCACCGACCGGGTGGTCGAGACGATCATCGGTGCGGGTGTCGGCCTGCTGGCCGGACTGATCGCCTCACCGGTCCGGGTACAGCCCGCCGAGGAGGCCATCCGCGAGCTCGGCGGGTCGATGGCCGGGCTGCTGGACGACATGGCCGACGGCCTGCGCGGCGAACCCGACGAGAAGACGGTCGGCACCTGGCTGGAACGTTCCCAGCGAGTCGGCCGGGAGATCCAGCAGGTGGAGTCCGAACTCGCCGCCGCCGAGGAGAGCGCACGCCTCAACCCGCGCACCCGCACCGCGGGCGCACCCGGCCCGGCGCTGCGCGCGGCGCTGGAGACCCTGGAGCACGCCACCGTCACCACCCGGGGGCTGGCCCGCAGCGTCGCCGACCGGACCAAACTGCACGTCAACGACCGGACCGGGCTCGGCGCGCAGATGTGGGAGGGCGACGTGCGCGACCGGCTCGCCGCGACCCTGCGCGAGCTCGCCCGAGCCACCCGCCGCTACGCCGAGGCCGCGACCGTCGAGACGACCGACGAGGCGCTCGGGGTCACCGGCCAGCTGGAAACCGCCCTGACCGCGGGCCGGATCGAGCGCGCCGAACTCGGCGTCCTGCTGTATGAGGACCCCGGGCACTGGCCGCTGCACGGCGAGCTGCTCGTGCACCTGGACCGGCTGCTCGACGGACTCAGTGACTCCCGGGGGAACCTGGCCGCCCGGCCCGTCCGGCACCGGCCCGAACTCCCCGTTCACATCGGCCGGCCACGGCGTGGCGACGGCCCGAACGTGGCGGCGCGGGACGAGGCCAGGATGCACACGGCGGGCAACCTGCTGCTCTGATCATTTGTCTGTGATCATTTGTCTGTGATCACCAGATCCGGTGGGGTTCCGCGGCGTAGAATCAGCAACCGAAAACGGGAGCTGATCATCTTGATGGGACGTACGCACGCCTTGTCCGGCGCGGCGATCTTCACGGCGGCAGCGGCGGCGTTGCCCCTGTCGCTGCCGACCGGCCAGGTGATGCTCGGGGCGGTGGTCTGCGCGGGGGCCGCGGTCCTGCCCGACATCGACCATCACGGCTCCCATGTGGCGCGAACGTTCGGCCCGTTCACCCGCGGGTTCGCCTGGGTGGTGGGCAAGGTCGCCGGCGGGCACCGCAACGGCACCCATTCCGCACTGGGCGTGGCCCTGATCGCGGCGCTGGTGTTCCTGGCCTCCGGCGTGCACACCCGTGACCGGACCACGCTGTGGATCGGGTGCGGCATCGCCGGGGCGATGCTCACGACCGGGCTGCTGTTCGGCCTGCTCGACAGCGGCCGGGGCCGCGGCAAGGCGGCCTACAGGGAGCGCTGGCACGGGTTCGTCTCGGTCGTGGTGTGCGCGCTCGTCGCCTCGGCCGTCGCCGTCGGCTGCTACCAGTACGGGCGGCAGGCCGGCACCGTCCTGGTCGGCGCGATCCTGATCCTGGTCCTGGCCGCCGCGATCCGGCCGCTGCGGATCAAGGGGGTCTGGGACGACCTCGCGCCGATTCCGATCGCCCTCGCGATGCTGTGGCTGGACGCCGACCTGACGGTCCTGCCGTACGCCATCGTCGCGGGCGTCGTCATCCACATCGCCGGCGACATGATCACCTTCGGCGGCTGCCCGCTGGGCTGGCCCTGGTCCCAGACCATGCGCGGCCTCAAGTGGTTCCGCACCGGCAGCCGCATCGAGAACCGGCTGGTCGCCCCGGTGCTGGCCGTGGTCCTGGTCGCCGCGACGTCCGCGCAGGTCTACCCGATCGTGCTGGAACGGGTCGACCCGCCGGCCGCCGGGGCCGTCCGCTAGCTAGGCCGTGTCCACCCGGCCGCCGAAGAAGACCTGGACCTGGGCGACCCGCCCGCCGCGCACCGTGATCACCTCGGTGTTCCGGTAGGTCCCGCCGGTCTTCAGCCGGATGGCGGCGGCACGGTCCTGGTTCAGGTAGCCGTCGGAGCAGGCCCGGACGACCTCGGAGTTCTGCATGCCGGGGACCATGCCCCGTCAGTACCGCGAAAACCTCCGGCACTGAGGGCGGGCTGACACCGGCCGGGAAGAGGACGCCCTGCGGTCGCGGACCTCGGCGTGGGTGCCGTTCGAGGCCCCACCGGCGAGATCCTCAAAAGGACCTGCGCGCCTGAGCCCCGTCCCACCCAGGATGAGAGGATGCGAGTCGAGCGGACGCCCACCAGGGGCGACACCTACCCACACCTACCCACACCGAGCCTGCGGGTCGGTCACAGAAACGGAACCATGGCACGCGCCAAACTCGATCTCAGCGCCCGGACCGTGCAGGGGCGGCTGGTCATCCGGGTGGCCGGGGACCTGGACTTCACCACCTCCGACCGGCTGGGCGGCTATGTCGCCGGCCTCACCGCTGACCTCGCCGACCCGCGCGTCGTCCTCGACCTGGCGGACCTGGACTTCTGCGACTCCGACGGGATCGGCGCCCTGGTCAGGGTCTGGAAGGACCTGGACTCCGCCGGCGGAGCCCTCTGCCTTGCCGCCGCGCAGCCGCGTGTCTCCACCGTGCTCAGGACCACCGGCCTGGACACCATGCTCGACCTGTGCGACACCCTCGGAGAAGCCCTCTCCGGCCCCTGAGCGGTCGGGCCGGTCAACGTGCGGGCGGCCGCCCGACGGTGCCGCCGGTCCGGTCGCCCGCTTCGAGCCTGGCCTGCTCGTCCTCGCGGAGCTCGGTGATCTCCGGGGTGATGAGCAGTCCGCCGGCCATCAGGACGGTGAGCACGCTGATCCCGAGGACCAGCGGGACGATGAGGTCGAACAGCCCCGCGCCGCCCGGCGGGGTCTCGGCCATCGCGTGCTCCGACATCGCGGCCATTCCGGTGTAGTGCATGCCGCTGACCGCGACGCCCATCACCAGCGCCGCGACGAGGGTGAACCAGGTGCTCTGGGCCCTGAGTGCGGCCCACAGCGCCACGGTCGCCGCCACCACCGCGATCACGATGGACAGCGTGACCAGGAACGGGTTGTAGGAGATCTCCATACCGATGTTCATCGCGGCCATGCCCATGTAGTGCATGCCCGCCACCCCTGCTCCGGTCACCACCCCGGCCAGGGACAGCGGCAGCACGCCGCTCCCCAGATAGCCGACGATGAACAGTCCCACCCCGACCACGACGATGGCGGTCAGCGCGCTGGCGAGGGTCAGCGGGACGTCGTACCGGACCGACAGGTCGGTGACGCCGAAGCCGAGCATCGCGACGAAGTGCATCACCCAGATCCCGGTTCCGCCGATCGCCACGGCCGCCGCGACCAGCCAGGCCACCCGACGCCGGTCGTGGTAGAACCGGCTCCGCAGCGCGCACTGCAGCCCGAGGAAGGAACCGATGACGGACATGACATACGCCAGAGTCGGCGTGAGCGGTCCGTACTCGAAGTGCTGAATCATCAGTGGTGAACCCGTCGCGAGAAGCTGACCTTGACTCAGATAATGTCAGCAACTGCACAAATATGGGAACGTTCCGGGTGATTTGGTCTCACCCAACGGCGGAAACACCCGCACAAGCCG
>JBDSTJ010000377.1:0-7682 GCA_039928335.1 Streptosporangiaceae bacterium
AAAACCCCCAGATGACAGGAACGAGGACGTGCCACCACCCGAGGTCAGTGTGATCGTCCCCGTCTACAACGGGCGGGCGACTCTTGGCCGCTGCGTGGAGTCCGTGCTCGCCCAGACGCTGGGCGACTTCGAGCTCTTCCTGGTGGACGACGGCTCCACCGACGGGTCCGCCGAGGAGCTCGACAAGATCGACGATCCCCGGGCCACCGTGCTGCACCAGGCCAACTCCGGCGGCCCCGGATCGCCCCGCAACGCCGGGCTCGACCTGGCCACCGGCGAGTTCGTCTTCTTCCTCGACGCCGACGACTGGCTCGGTCCCGAGGCGCTGGAACGGATGGTCGCCGCCGCCCGGGAGAACGGCACCGACGTGGTGATCGGCAAGTATGTCGGGGTCGGCAGGACCGTGCCAAGACGGCTGTTCCGGCGCAACGTCGGCCGCACGACCGTGCTGGACGACGTGCCCGACCTCTACGCGAGCCTGGCCCCGCTCAAGCTGTTCCGGCGGAGCCTGCTGGGGGAGCTGAGGTTCCCCGAGGGGCTGTTCTCCCACGAGGACCAGGCATTCACCGCGACCGCCTACTTCCAGGCCTCCGGCGTGAGCGTGCTCGCCGACTACGACTACTACTTCTGGGTGGAGCGCGAGGACGGCTCCAGTGTCCTGCAGCAGGGCGGGGCCCGCGACGAGGACTTCTTCCCGGCGATGTCCCGGGTGATGCAGGTGGTCGTCGCCAACACCGAACCCGGTCCGATCCGCAACCGGATGCTGCGCCGCAACTTCCGGGTGGAGATCTTCCCGAGGTTCGGGGCGGGCTATGTCGCGGCCACCGACGAGGGTCGGAAGCTGACCGAGCAGTATGCGCTCGGGTTGCTCCGGGACTTCCTCATCCCCGAGATCACCGAGGCCCTGTCGCCGTTCGCCCGGCAGGTCGCGCACTGCCTCGAACACGGTCTGCGCGAGGAACTGCTGGAGATCGTCCGGTTCCAGGTGTCCGGCGCGACCCCGGAGCTGCAGGTCCTCGACGGCCGGGCCCACGCGCTGACGCCGGGCTTCGGGATCCTGCCGCAGTCCTGCTACGACGTGACCGACCGGCTGCCGTTCCGGGCCGAGGTGACCCGGCTCGACTGGGCCGGCTCCCGGCTGGTGATCGCCGGAACCGCCGAGGTCGCCGGGGCCGGGCCCCGGCCGATGACGCTCATGGTCAGGCAGCGCAAGCATCCCCAGCGCGTCCGCGAGGTGCCGATCGGGGAGGGTCCCGGTTTCTCGGTCGACCTGGACCTGTCGGCGGTGGGGGGCAGGGGCGCGCTCGGCATCGGGCTGTGGGACCTGTCGGTGGCCACCGACCTCGACGGGATGCCGGTCGAGGCCCGCCTGCACCGGAGCGTCGAGGGCCCGCCGCCGATCCGGTTCGCCCCGGTGAGGGGCGTCGGCCAGCCGTTGGTCAAGGTGTACTTCACCGAGTTCTGGGAGAACCTGAGCCTGCACCTGGGGGTGCAGCGGCCCGTCCCCGAGGTCGTGGTCGACCTGGCCTCGGTCTCGCGCGGGCAGCTGAGGATCTGCGGGCGCCTGCCGGCGGGCGGGCCGGTGACCGTGCGGATCGTGGCGAGGAACCGGGCAGACGGCCAGTCCCGGGCCGCCGAGGCCAGGCTGGCGGGCGATGCGTTCGAGGCGGAGTTCGGGCTGCGGGACTGGCACGACGGGCCGTGGCGGCTCACGTACGAGATCATCGGCGGGGACGGGGTGGCCCAGGGGCGGCTCGTCCCCGGGCTGTGCGAGCCCGGGTCGGCGAGCCTGCGCCGACTGGCCATCCCCTTCCGGACCAACAACGGCGAGCTGGCGGTCAAGATGAGGACCCGACCCCTGTTCCGCCGGGCCGCCCGCCGTCTGGGCCTGCTGCGCTGACCGGGAGGGCGTTGATCGGCCGGTCGCGCGGAACGGGGTGACCGGTCCTCGGTGACCGCCGGGCCGGGTCCGCAGACACTGGAGCTATCGGCGCTTCCACAGGGCGACAGCCGCGCCTCTGACCTTCCACCGGTGTACTCGCTTCCAGGTCCTGCGGTCGTCCCAGATCAGGTCGCGCCGGGCCAGGTCCTCGGTGTACATCGGGGTGCCCGGGTCGGCCAGCCGGGTGATCAGCCAGACCCGGTCGGCTCCGCGCAGCCGTTGGGCGAGGGTGGCCGGGTCCACGACGGTGCCGGGCAGGTCGGCGGCCTCGACGGCCGACCTCCGCAGGCTGATGTCCCTGAGGGGCGCGAAGACCCGGGGATAGGCCGAGATGCAGGTCCGGTAGAACGTCGAGCCGAAGTAGAAGGCGTCACCGGGCTTGTCCCGGTGCGAAATGATCTCTGCGACCGCCCGGATGTCGTCGGCACGGCTGTCCTGCGCGTGCTGCGGCACCTGCAGCGAGACCATGGACGCGAGCAGGGCCACGGCCCCGGGCAGGGCGGCCCACAGCGGGAACCGGCACAGCCCCGCCGAGACGAGCAGGGCCACCGCGGGCACGCAGAACAACAGATAGCGGTGCTGGTAGAACGGGTGGACCTGGGAGACGATCAAGAGCGTTGCGGGCGGCAGGAGCAGCCACGGGGCCGCGACCAGGCGCAGGTCGGTGCCCGGTCCGGCCCGGTGGGTGAGCGCGACGATGATCAGCAGGACGACCGGCGCGATCAGCCACGGTCCGCCGCTGAAGGTGGTGATCAGCGTGCCCACGTCGGTCCAGGACGGCTTGACGATCCAGTAGAGCTGGTCGCCGCTCTGCGGAAGTGCGATCACCGCGAGTGGCAGCACGAGGGTCCCGGCCGCCGCCGCGGCGGCGAGCCAGTGCCGGAAACGGGTGCGGTCGACCAGGCAAACGGTGAGTGCGTGGGCGGGCAGAAGGAACAGGCTGAAGATGTTGAGATAGGCCATGACGACGACGGCCGCCGCGTAGCCGGCGAAGGGCCGGTAGCCCTCCCGGTCCAGTGCGCGGACCAGCAGGTAGGTCGCCAGGGTGGCCAGCGCGGTCTCCATCGCATACGGCCTGGCCTCCTGGGCGAACCGGGCCAGCATCGGGGCGGACGCGGCGAGCAGGCCGGCGAGGAGCCCGAGCAGGTCCCCGCCGAGCCGCCGGCCGATCGCGGCGGTCGCCCCCGCGGTCACCGCCCCGGCGACGATCGAGGGGAGCCGGGCGGCCAGTTCGCTGCCATCGCTGCCGACGGCGGCCAGGAAGACGTGCATGAGCAGGTAGTAGAGGCCGTGTACGGCGTCGATGTGCTGCAGCAGGTCGAAGATCTCCGGGATCGATCGGCGGGCGACGCTCAGGGTCGCGGCCTCGTCCCGCCAGAACGAGGGCTCGGCGGTACCCCAGGCACCCGCGGCCAGCGCGGCCACGGCGGCGGCGAGCGGAATGATCCGTGTTCGGTTGAAAAGACCCACAGTCAGGGGATATTACCCACGAGCCGGGCCCAGCTCGTCGTTGTTACGATCTGCTCCATGAGGACCGCGTTGAGTGACCGGTGGACTCGGGCCGGTTACCTCCTGCTCGGCCTGGTGCTTGTGGTGTGGGCCGTGCTGGTGACCGCCCGGCACGGCTGGGCCGGGGACATGCGGCTGCATCTCGGCACCGTGCACGGCCTGGTCCGGCACCCGCTGTCGGCGGCCGACCCCCTGGTCGGGAGCGTGCGGGGCAGCCCGTACTACTCGCCGTACATGGTCGTCCTCGCGGCGGTGTCGAAGGTCACCGGGATCACGCCGCTCGGCGTCCTCGAACTGGCCGGGCCGGTCAACCTGGTGTTCTGGCTCTGGGCGCTGCGCCGGTTCTGCCGCCACCTCGGGCCGGGGCCGCTGCTGCCCGCGCTGGTCGTGGTCTTCACCCTGCTGCTCTGGGGCCTGCGGCCCCGGGACTGGAGCGGGTTCCTCAGCCTCTACTCGCTGTCCTGGACGATGGCCTACCCGAGCGTGTTCGGCACCGCGCTGATGTTCCTGGCCTGGGACGTCCAGCTGCGCAGGCGGGACCGGCCGGCCGACCTGGCCCTCACGGTCACGCTGGGCCTGCTGATGGCCCTCCTCGTACTGATCCACCCGTTCACCGCGCTCAACGCCCTCCTCGGGCTGCTCGCCTTCACCCGGCGTTCGATGCTCGCGTCCTGGCAGCTCTGGGCCGGGGCCGCGCTGGCGCTGGTGCTCGCCCTGCTCTGGCCCTGGTCCGACGTCACCGAACTCTTCGGCGCGGCCGGCGGCCTGTCCGGGATCCACCTCGACCTGATCCTCGATCTCGGCAGGTCCTGGGGGTTCGCGCACTACGGCCTGGCGCTGGTCGGGCTGCCCGCGCTGGTCACCGGGCTCAGCCGGCCGCTGGGCCGGGAGCTGATCATCCTGTTCGCGGCGGCCGTCGCCGTGATCGGACTGGGCGCGGCGGCCGGCGCGTACGGCCTCGCCCGCATGATCCCGGTCGCGGTCCTGCCGCTGCACCTCGCCCTGGCCTCCTACCTGGCCACGGCCAAGCCCTGGCACAGGCGTGCCGCGGCGTGGCGGGGGAGGGTCTGTGTGCTGGTCACGGTGGTGGCGTGCGCGGCAGGGCTGTTCGGGAACGCCGGGGGGCTGCTGCGGGCCTGGTGGCTGCCGGTGTCGGCGGCGACTCTGGCCGCCTGGGACACCCGGAACCCGCAGACGCGCTACGACGCGCTGCTCCCCGAGATCAAGCCGGGGGCGGTGGTCCTGGTCGAGCGGACCTGGGTCGGCCGGATGGTCAACAGCCGGGGCGCCTACTCGGTGGTGCCCGCGTGGCCGTATCCGTTCGTCGACGAGGCGGCCCGCAGGCGCGACAGCGCGGCGTTCTTCGGGGCGCGGACCGGGGTGGCGCGGCGGATGGCCATCGCCGACCGGTACCGGGTCACGTGCGTGCTCGCCCGCAGGCGCAGCGCCGTGCTGCGACCCGGGGCGCTCGTCGGATTCCGGGTGCGGACCCCGGTCCCGCACCACGCGGTCCGGCTCGCCTGCCGGTGAGGCCGGCCGGGTGCCATATCCTTTCCCGCGATGTCTACTCATTCGGCCCGGACAGGGCAATTCGGGCTGCTGTCGCTGGTGGCCGCGAATGTCCTCGGGGCCCTGACGTGCCTGCTCGGGACGTCCAACACGGTGCCGCCGGCCGATGCCGGCTGGTCGTTGGACGCCCGCCCCGGCACGCCGCTGATCATCGTGCTGACCTTCACCACGGTCGGCCTGGGCGCGCTCGGCGTCTGCGTGGCGCTGCAGGCGCTCCGGCGCGGCTGGCGGCCCTCGCCCCGGCTGCTGCTCGGCCTCGGCCTCGGGTTCGCCGCGCTGTTCGCGCTGGTGCCGATCGGCGGCTCCAACGACGTGCAGAGCTACGCGGTGTACGGCCGGATGGGCGTGCTCGGACTGGATCCCTACACGACGGTCCCGCGGGAGCTCGTGGCCGCCCACGACCAGGTCGCGCGGTTCGGGCCCGACACCTGGCTGGACACCCCCTCGGTGTACGGGCCGGTCGCCAACTGGCTGTTCACCTTCGCCGCCCACCTCGGCGGGGCCTCGATGTTCCGGATCACCCTGATCCTCAAGGTCGTCGCGGCGGCGGCCTTCGCCCTCGTCGCGCTGGTCCTGGACCGGCTGGCCGGGCCGTCCCCGGACCGCAGGGCCCGCGCCCACCTGCTGTGGACGCTCAACCCCCTCCTGCTGTGGGCGTGTGTGGCGGGCGCGCACGTGGACGTGATCGCCGCCGCCTTCATGATCCTCGCCTTCGCCGCCGTCACCAGGTCCGGCCTGCCCGCCCCGCTCGTCGCGGGCCTGTCCGCCGGTGCGCTGATCGGTGTCGCGGCCTCGGTCAAGGCCCCGTTCGCGCTGGCCGGGCTCGGTCTGGCCTGGGCGGCGCGGGGCTCCTGGCAGACCCTGGCCGGGCTCGCCGCGGGCGTCACGGCCGTGGTGGCCGCCGCCTACGCGCTGGCCGGCCAGAGCGCGGTCGACGTGCTGCTGAACAAGGCCGAGGACGTCGCGCCGACCAATCCGTGGCGATGGCTGCCGCGGTGGGGCCTCGACCTGACCCACCCGCAGATGGCCCAGGCCGGGTTCGCCGCGGCCGCCGTCATCGCGTTGATCATGCTCTGGCGGCTGCCCGCCACCACCCTGCTGCCCACCGGCCCGGACCGGCCGGAGCTCGCGGCGTGCGTGGCGTTCGCGGCCTGTGCGGGCCTGCTGATGGCCTCGCCGCAGCAGCACCCCTGGTACGACGCGATGATCTTCCCGTTGCTGGCGCTGCTGCCGTTCACCCGGATCGACGAACTGGTCCAGCTCAGGCTGCTCGCCGGTTCGCTCGGGTATCTGCCGGGGGTGCCGCTGCTGACCGGGGTGCGGTGGCCGGAGCCGATGCACTGGGTGCGCAACGAGTTCAACAACTGGTGGATGTCGGCGGCACTCGGCCTGCTGATGATCGCCATCGTGCTGGTCCTGCTGTTCAGGCGGCCGGCTCCCGCTCGGGCCGGCGCATCGCCTCATACGACCGGGTGATCTCCCGGTGCAGCCGGCGGCCACCGGGCTTCTCCACCAGCACGTGCACGAGGTAGGCCAGCAGCAGCATCCCGACGAACATCCCGGCCAGCAGGGGATAGGCAGGGATCCTGGAGTGCAGGAAGTGGATCGCCTCAAGGCCGATCACCTGGTGCAGCAGGTAGAGCGGGTAGGTGAGTGCGCCCGCCGTGACCAGCCACCGGCCGGTGACGACGTCGAGCCCGCCCAGCGCCACCAAGGCCATGAGGACGAAGTAGCCGAACAGCAGGAGCAGGATCCCCCAGAGCGGGAAGTGCCACCGCATCGCCTTGATCTCGCTGCTCGCGAAGGACTGGATCTGGTTCTGGGCCACCGCGAAGCTCGTGGCGATCATCAGCCAGAGCATCAGGGTCGGCCCGAACCTGCGGATCAGGTAGAACGCGATGCCCGCGATGAAGTAGGCGGCGTAGCGGGGCTGGAGGATCTCCGACAGCAGCGGCTCACCGGATGCCTGGGCCAGCGTCGCGGCGATCATCCAGAGCCAGCAGAACGTGACGACCCGCCGGTAGGTGAGGCCGAAGAACACGACGACCGCGAAGAGCAGGTAGAACTTGAGCTCCGACCAGAGCGTCCAGTAGACCGGGTCGATGTGGGAGACCCCGTAGCCCTTCTGCACCATCGTCAGGTTCGTCACCGCACCGCTGAACAGTTCGACCAGGTCGACGCCCCGGCCGGCGGTGACGGCCAGGCAGGCGGTCGTCAACAGGACGCACACCCAGTAGGCGGGCAGCAACCGGACGATCCGGGACCGGGCGAAGGAGGCGAGGTCGCGGTCCCAGGAGCTCATGCAGATCACGAACCCGCTGATCAGGAAGAACAGCGCGACCCCGGACCAGCCGAAGGAGGCGGTGGCCACCATCGCGGTGGGAAAGACGTGCTCGGCCTGCTCGCCCCAGACCGGCGGGCCGCCGCCGTAGGCGCCGGTGCCGACCCAGTGGCCGAACAGGACCATCACGGCCGCCACCAGCCGCAGACCGTCCAGGACGTAGAGGCGGGGCTGCCTCGGCGGCGCGGCCTGGGCGTGCTCCTCGGGCAAAATCTGGGTCGGGGCGGTCACGACGCATCCTCGTCAATGGGGTAATTGGGAAGAAGCGAGCGTATCGCCGTTACCGATCTCCCCATCCCTGGCGTCCAGGAAGCTCTGACT
>JBDSTJ010000378.1:0-4504 GCA_039928335.1 Streptosporangiaceae bacterium
GGTGCCACCGACCGGGCTGAACTTCACCGCGTTGTCGCACAGGTTCACGACCGCGCGTTCCAACGCGTCCGGGTCCCCCTGCACGTACCAGGGCTCGAGCTCGGCCTCGACGACCAGGCCGGGGCCGCGCAGCCGGGCGCGGTCCACGGCCCGCCGCGCCACCTCGTGCAGGCCCACCTCGACGTCTTGGTGGTGCTGTGCCCCCGGGCTGCCGAGCTGCAGGAGATCACCGATCAGGCTGGTCATCTCGTGCATCTGGGCCTTGAGACTCGCGAGCATCTTGGCCTTGGTCTCCTCGGGCAGGTCCCGACCGGTCTGCTGACTCTTGATCATCAGGTCGATGTTCGTCCGCATGCTGGTCAGCGGGGTCCGCAGCTCGTGCCCGGCGTCGGCGATCAGGTTCTGCTGCCGTTCCTGCGAGGCCGCCAGCGACGCCGTCATGGTGTTGAACGTGCGGCCCAGCCGGGCGATCTCGTCCGTGCCCACCTCGGGAATCTTGATCGTGAGGTCCTCGGTCCGCGCGATGTTCTCCACCGCGTCGGTCAGCTCGTCCACCGGCCGCAGCGCCGCCCGCGCGGTCAGCATTCCGGCCGCGGCGGCGCCGAGCACCCCGAGCGCCGACACGGCGAGCAGGACCATCACGAGGCCGCCGAGCGGACCGTTGACCGACTCCAGCGGGGCCCCGGCCATCATGGTGACCTGACGGCCGTCACCCAGCCGCACCTGCTGCACGAGCACGCGCAGTTCGGTCCGCACCCCGGTGACGCTGGTGCCCTCGCCGTTGCGGAAGAGCTGCCTGCCCGCCTCGACGCGGCGGTCGGCGGCGGTCACGTCGATCTTTCCCTGGTTCAGGATGGTGCAGTACTCACCGGCCGGGTCCAGCACCTGGAGATACCTGTCGTCAGGGCCGTAGTCCTGTGACTGGAGCGGCTGGAGCTCCTGGGTGCAGGCGCCGAGCGCCAGGATCACCCACTGGTCGACCTGCTGCCGGGGCTTGCCCGGCTCTCCTGGCGGGTGCGGCCCGAGCTGCATGCCGCCGGTCCGCCCGCGCAGCTGGTTGTCAAGCTGCTCATACAGCTGGTCGCGGACCAGGAACCAGCTGGCGGTGGCGCAGGCCGCGACGGCGATCGCCACCGCCACCGCGGTCAGCAGAGCGAGGCGGCCGCGGAGGGGCAGGCGTTTCATCAGGTGCCCGATCTAAGGACATAACCGACACCACGCACGGTGTGCACCAGGCGCGGCATCCCGTTGACCTCGGTCTTGCGGCGCAGGTACATGACATACACATCGAGGGAGTTGGAGGCCGGCTCGAAGTCGAAGCCCCAGACGGTCTCGAGGATCTGCTCGCGGGTCAGCACCTGGCGCGGGTGGGTGAGGAACATCTCCAGCAGCATGTACTCGGTGCGGGTGAGGCCCAGCGGCTTGCCCTCGCGGGTCACCTCCCGGGTCACGGTGTTCATCTCCAGGTCGCCGAAGGACAGGACCTCCTCGTCGGCGGCGGCGCTGGGCCGGCCGCTGCGGGAGGCCAGGGTGCTGCGGCGCAGCAGCGCGCGGATCCGGGCGAGGAGCTCGTCCAGGTCGAACGGCTTGACCAGGTAGTCGTCGGCCCCGGCGTCGAGCCCGGTGACCCGGTCCCCGACCATGTCACGGGCCGTCAGCATCAGCACCGGCAGGTTGTCGCCCTGGGTGCGCAGCCGCCGGCAGGCCGTCAGCCCGTCCATCCGCGGCATCAGCACGTCAAGCACGACCAGGTCCGGGTCGGCCTTGTCGACCTGCTCCAGCGCCTCCAGCCCGTCGGAGGCCTCACTGACCTGGTACCCCTCGAAGATCAGACTGCTGACGAGCGACTCCCGGACAGCGGGCTCGTCGTCCACGACCAGGATATGGGCGCGCTCTTCGCCGCCGTCGGGAGTGCTCATGGGACCACGGTAACCAGCGGTAACGTCCCCGACGCCCACCCGGGCCGATTCTCACGCCCCTTTCACCGAACTCTCAGGCTCGCCGGTCCCCGCCCGGCACCGAGGGACGGCTTGGGGTGTGGTGTCAGATGCGGAGTTCGCCGTCCAGGACGGTGACGGCGGTGCCGACGAGGATGACGCGGTCGGCCTTGAGTTCGACGCGGACGAAGCCGCCACGGGCTGAGGCCTGATGGCCGGTGAGGGCGGTGCCGCCGAGCCTGGGAGCCCAGAACGGGGCGAGCATGCAGTGGGCGGAGCCGGTCACGGGGTCCTCCTCCACACCGACGCGCGGAGCGAAGAAGCGGGACACGAAGTCGGCCTCGCCACCTGCGGCGGTGACGCAGACGCCGCGGGAGTCGATCTCCTTGAGCCTTGCGAGGTCGGGGACGAGATCCTGGACGGTCCGGGCGTCGCCGACCAGCACCAGGGTGTCGTTCTGGTGGTTGCGGCCCACCCACTGGGCTTGGACCCCGAGCGCGGCGGCGAGGCCGGCGGGCTCTTCGATCTCCTCGGCGGGTGCGGCGGGGAAGTCCAGCTCAAGCCCGTCCCTCCCGGCTCCCACGGTCAGGACACCGCTCCGCGACGTGTGGAACCGGATGGGCTGGTCCCGCGCCGCGAGCCCGGTCTCGAACAGTGCGTGCGCGGCCGCGAGGGTGGCGTGCCCGCACAGGGCGACCTCCACCACGGGCGTGAACCAGCGCAGCTCGAACCCGTCCTGGACCTGCCGCACGAAAGCAGTCTCCGAGTGCCGCATCTCCTGGGCGACCTGCTGCATCCACCCGGCGTCCGCCGGCCCGTCCAGCAGGCACACCCCGGCCGGGTTCCCGGCGAAGGCACGGTCGGTGAACGCGTCCACCACGAGCATCCTCATGATCAAAATTCTAGTCGTTGAGCCGGGCGGTATGCCTCAGCGGGCTCCCGGCCAGGGGCCGAGTGGCCCTTCCCCGACTTCTTCGGTCTCCACTTTGGTGTCATAGAGGCGGAAGCCCCGTTTGGTGTAGTTGGTGCGGGCGTTCGCACCGTCGAGGCTGGCGGTGTGAAGCCAGACCCGGGTGGTCGGGGGCAGGCCGGGCCAGCGGGTGGCCAGGTCCCAGGCGCGCGAGGCGGCTTCGGTGAGCAGCCAGCCGCCCAGGCCCTGGCCGATGAACGCGGGCAGGAGCCCGAACGCGGTGATCTCCACGACGCCGCCGGGCTGGGGGTCGAACTCGGCATAACCGGCGGGGGTGCCGTGGACGTAGGCGACCCAGGTCTCGGTGCCGGGGCGGCTGAGCCAGTCCTGCCAGTGGTCGTAGGACCAGATCAGCCGGTCGGTCCAGGACCAGTCCCCGCCGACCGCGGTGTAGAGGAACCGGTTGAACTCCGGGCAGGCGATCTCGGCACGGATCACCTCGACGGGAACCTGCGGCCTCCGGGCCGGGCTCAGGTCCGCCGGGGCGGTCTGTTCGAGATACCAGGTCGTGACCTCTTGCGGCCGTGTGATCATGCCCTGATCGTAGGGGTTCGGGCAGGTCAGCCCGCGAAGGCCTGGACCAGCGTCGGGCAGAAGGCCTTGAGGTCGTCGGGCTTTCGGCTGGTCACCAGGACATTCGGGCCGGCGGTGCAGACCTGCACCTCGGTGTCGACCCAGACCGCCCCCGCATTGCGCAGGTCGGTCTGCAGGCTCGGCCAGGAGGTGAGGGTCCGGCCGCGCACCACGTCGGCCTCGATGAGGGTCCACGCGGCGTGGCAGATCGCGGCGACCGGGCGGCCCTGGTCGAAGAACGCCCGGACGAACGCGACGGCCTCGGGCTGGGTGCGCAGGAAGTCGGGGTTGGCGAGGCCGCCGGGCAGGACCAGGGCGTGGAACTCCTCCGGCGGGGAGACGTTGACGGTGCTGTCGGCGGTGAACGTGTCGGCCTTGTCGAGGTGGTCGTAGGCCTGGATGTGGCCGGACTGGGTCGACACCAGCCGCGGGATCCCGCCCTCCTGCTCGACGGCCTTCCACGGCTCGGTCAGCTCGACCTGCTCGACGCCCTCGGGGGCCACCAGGAAAGCGACGGTGCGGCCTTCAAGAATCATGGGGAGAGCCTCTCTCAACGATGGGAATCATCCACTGCCCAGCCAGCGCCGGTCCACGCGTGGACCGGCGCTGGCATCTGGAAGTCCCGGAAGGTCAGTGCATCATCACCGGCTCTGCGGACGGTTCAGACTCGCCGACTCCGCCCCGCAGCACCCCGCCGTCCGGGGGAAGGGCGGGCTACGGCGCGCTGCGGTCACACCGTGCTGAGCACCTTGGCGACATAGACCGTGTTGGTCGCCCTGCGGTCCTGGAGGTGGTTGTCGAAACTGACGACATGCGCCTGCGGTTCGGCGAAGACCTCGCCGAGCACCGCGACGAAGGCGTCGTCCGGCGGGTCGTTGGACCACAGCGCGAACACCCCGCCGGGCTTGAGGTGGGCCGAGAACCGGCGCAGCCCCTCGGCCTCGTAGAAGGCCGCGTGACTTGGATGCAGGACGAAGCTCGGGGTGTGGTCGATGTCGACGATGAAGGCGTCGTACCGGCGTCC
>JBDSTJ010000379.1:0-3415 GCA_039928335.1 Streptosporangiaceae bacterium
GCCTGACCACAGAACGGCTCCAGCTGCGCGAGTGGACCGAGGACGACGCCGTGGACGCCTATGCCGTGTACGGGGCCGAAGAGGTCGCCCGCTGGCTCACCCCGGTCATGCGCCGCATCCCCGATGCGCAGGCGATGCGCGCCACACTGCGCACCTGGATCACCGAACAACCCGGCCAGATCCCGCCGCACGGCCGGTGGGCCGTGGTCAGGACCGCAGACGGCCAGACCGTCGGCGGCCTCGCACTCCGCCCGCTCCCCCCGTACAAGGAGGACATCGAGATCGCCTGGCAGCTCGCCCCCGCCTACTGGGGGGAGGGCTATGCCACCGAGGCCGCCCGGGCCCTGGCCGGCTGGGCGTTCTCGCAGGGAGCCGACGAGCTCTTCGCCGTCGTCCGTCCCGGCAACACCCGCGCCGCGGCCATGGCCCGCCGCATCGGCATGGACTGGACCGGCGAGTCGGAGAAGTACTACGACCTGACCCTCCAGGTCTACCGCCTCCGCCCGGACGACCTCCTGTCCCCCTGACTCAGCCGCCCTGCTTCCTGGCCAGCACCCGGTAGGCGTTGGTGCGCCCCCTGATGAACGGCACAGTCAGCAGGTCCAGCACGATGCCCAGGCCGACCAGCGGCGCGGCGACCAGCTGGATCGCCAGGACCCGGACGTAGGCGGGCACGCCGGGCGGGTGCGCGGTCCAGGGCCGGTCGACGTCCAGCCCCAGCCAGTTCACGACCGCCGCCGCGGCGGTGGTGATGTCCGGGCCCTGCCGGGCCTCGCGGCGCTCCTGGGCCACGACCTTCAGGCCGCGGAGCGCCAGGGCGTCCTTGAGGTTCCCGATCGGGATCATGTGCAGGTGCTGGGGGGCCAGCCACGGCACCCAGAAGCTCCGCAGCACGCTGCCGAACCAGGACTCGGGATCGGGCAGTTCGATCAGCAGGTGGCCGCCCGGCTGCAGGACCTTCGCCGCGGCGTCGAGCTCGGCGTGCGGGTCCGTGGTGTGCTCGAGATAGTGGTGCATGCTGATGACGTCGTAGTGCCCGGCCAGGTCGTCGGCGAGGTCCAGGAACTCGCCCTGGAAGCCCTGCCCGACCCAGCCGCGCGCGACCGCCTCGGCCACTCCGGCGCCGAGGTCGAGGCCGTCGAAGACGGTGCCGGGCAGGACGTCGCGAGCCACCCGGCAGAAGTGCGCCTTGCCGGTGCCGACGTCCAGCCAGGACCGCGGTTCGGTGACCCGCCCGACCATCCGGGCCCGCGCCTGGTACCAGGGGGTGTTGGAACTGAGCGTCCGTTCGGCCAGCCGGTCGCCGAGCCCGTCGTACATGTCCTTGTAGTAGAAGCCGAGTCCCTCGGGAGTCAGCCGGGGGTTCTGGAAGATGTGCCGGCAGCCGAGGCAGCGTTCGAGCCGGAACCGGCCGGGTTTGCCCTGCAGGATGTCGCGGGTGAGGACGTGCCGGGTGAGGCGGGTCGACCCGCACCACGGGCAGTCCGCCCGCCGGGGCCCGAGGAAACGTTCGACGCCCTCGTCGATCTGCGCCCGGTACCAGCCGCGCGCCTCCTCCCGCCGGGCCACGAGATCGTGTTCCCAGCGGGTGCGCGGGGCGCGGAGCGTCCGCCAGATCGACAGTGGCGTGTGCACCAGCCGGAACGCCGCGAACCGGGGCAGGTCCCTGGGCGTGATGGCCGTCCCCGCGAAGACCAGACAGGGCAGCGCGCAGTAGAGCACCGCCAGTGCCAGGCCCTGGGCCGGGGCGCTGACCAGCGCCGCCAGGACCAGCGCGTACCCCGCCAAGGCAGCCCCCAACGTCTGCGGGAGCGCGAGCGCGTCCGGGGCGGCCAGCATCAGGGACCGTACGAACGCCCGTCGTTCCCGCACCCGGTCGGCGGCCGGGATGTCCGCGACGACCAGGTCGGCCGTCCCGGCGTAGAACTTGAGCCGGGTCGTCGCCGCTCCCAGCTCCGCCGGATCCAGATCGGTCCCGGCGCGGAGACCTGAGCGTTGCAGGGCGTCCCGGTCGGCGAGCAGCGCGTACCCCGCACCCCGGCCCATCCCGTAGGGATCCCGGCGGTAGGCCCTGAAGTCCAGGTGCTTGGCCAGGTCCAGCGCCTGGTCGACGGGCAGGTCGGCGGGCACCAGGTCCAGCATGCCAAGCCCACGCTCACGAGCATGGGCTACGGCGGCCCGCCGTACCTCCGGCGGTACCACCACTCCCTCGGCCAGGACCCAGTCATAGGACTGCGACGCCTGCCCGTGCGCGGTGGGGAGCCGCCGGAGACCGGTCAGCCGCCGCCGGAGCCGGAGCGCGTTCCCGACCATGCACGCAGCCACCACCCAGATCAGCCAGACCATCCGAACACCGCCCTCCGCACGCTTGGTGCGGCGAATCGTGCCCTGCCGAACAGACCCGTGTATCAGCACGGACGCATGGATCGGTCACCCCGGTCATCAGTCGTATGACAAGGGTCGAAGCGGTGTTGTCGATCAGCTAAAAGGACCGTGAATCCCTTGGCAGATCTGCTAATCGCCCGGGTGCGCAGGTCCGGCACACTCGGGCGCGGACCGCGGGAGGCAGGCATGACGGTGAAGGTCATCGATGAGTGGCGGCTGAGCGAACGGCTCCTCGAACTGACGGTCTTCGCCGAGTCGACGGGGTCGGAGACGAAGGTCCGGCTGCTGCTTCCACACGGCTGGTCCCCGACCGCGAAACGGCGCTGGCCGCTGCTCAGCCTCTACCACGGCGGGCTCGACGACTGCACGGCCTGGACCCGCGAGACCGACGTGGAGGCGCTGAGTGAGGACGACGACGTACTGATCGTCATGCCGGACGGGGGCAGGGCCGGCGGCTACACCGACTGGTGGCGGCCCGGCACGCCGCAGTGGGAGACCTTCCACGTGCGGGACGTCGTCCAGTTGATGCGGCAGGACTACCGCGCGTGCGACGCCCAGGCCGTCGCGGGCGTCTCCGGCGGTGGCTACGGCGCGCTCAACTACTCCGCGCGCAACCCCGGCACCTTCCGCTACGCCGCCGCGCTCAGCGGGCTCTGCTCGATCCGCACCCCGCTGACCGCGGTGAGCCTGCTGACCGCCACCGCGGTCGCCGGTCGCGTCAACTCTCTGCGGATGTGGGGAGTGCCGTTCGTCCACGATCGGATCTGGCGCGGCAACGACCCCGTGTACCTCGCCGAGGGCCTGCGCGGCACCGGCCTCTATCTCTCGGCCGGCAGCACCGGACGGCGCGGCCCGCTGGACCCGCCCGGCGAGCGGTGGAACCTGGCCAACACCGCGGAACCGATCGTCCGGTCCACGGTCCGGCCGTTCCTGCGGCGGCTCCGCGAACTCGACATCCCGATCACGACGCACCTCTACCGCGACGGCACCCACAGCTGGCCCTACTGGCAACGCGAACTCCACCGCGCGT
>JBDSTJ010000380.1:0-4223 GCA_039928335.1 Streptosporangiaceae bacterium
CGCCAGCTCGGTTCTGGTGGCGATGTGCTCGATCGCCGCGGCGACCTGGCTGACCGCCCAGTACACCCAGGACGCGCTCCGCCGCTCGCAGGGCCGGGCCCTGGCGACCGACGCCGGGATCTACGACGACCTGGTCGGCTATGCCGCGGTCCACACCGGCTGGTGGGAGGCCGGACCGTTCGTCGACGGGCTGGCCAAGCGGTCGGGGCGGCGCATTGTCCTGACCACCCGCGACCGCCGGCCGCTGATCGGCAGCGCCCCGGTGAGCCGTACCCCGAACGCGGTGATCGACCCGCTGTCGGTCGACCCGACGCTCGCACCCGGCGGCAGCATCGACCCGCGCGTGGTCGGCCCGTTCCGGCTGACCCTCACCGAACGGGACCGGCTGCGCACCCTCGCCGACGAGGCGCTGACCTGCATGCGGGGGCTACGGCCGCACAACCTCGACGCCCGGGTCCGGGTCGGCCCGAGCGGCCGTCCCTCGATCGTGTCGGTGGACGGGGCCTCGCTGTACCCCTACTTCCAGGGGCAGTGCCCGAGCCGGCTGAACGAGCCGGTTCCGACTGAGCAGGGGGCGGTCCGGCGGCTGCAGGACCTCGCCGACCCGTGCCTGCGCAAGCAGGGGGTCACGGGCGTCGTGCTGATGCCCGACGGCACCTGGGCCCAGGACGAGCGCGTCGATCCCACGGTCGCGGGGGCCATCGAGGCGTGCGTGACCGACGCCCGCCGGGAGCTGCTCACACCGTCGGTGGCCGCGCCCACGCTGCTGTTCCTCGGCGACGACCAGCCGGTGTTCTCGCTGACCGCGAGCGGGACCCAGCGGATCGTCGGGGTGAGCCTGCTGGTCCTGATGCTGACCGTCGCGGTGAGCGTGCTGGCGGCCGGCCGGCTGACCGGGCCGGTGCGTGCCCTGACCGAGGCGGCCCAGCGCATGCGCGCCGGGGACCGGTCGATCCGGGTGCGGCCGAGGTCCGGCGACGAGATCGGGCGGCTCGCGGTCGCCTTCAACGACATGTCCGCCCATCTCGAACGGCTGGAGTCCCAGCGCAACGACCTGGTCAGTGACATCTCGCATGAGCTGCGCAATCCGGTCAGCACGATCCGCAGCTGGCTGGAAGCCGCCCAGGACGGCCTCGCCGAGCTCGATCCCGCCCTCGTGTCCTCACTCCTGGAGGAGATCGTGCTTCTGCAACGGCTGATCGAGGACCTGCAGGAGCTGGCCATGGTCGAGAACGGCGGACTGCGGCTCGGCCCGGAGCCACTGCTGCTCGGTGACCTCCTCGAGCAGGTGGCCACGGCCTACGGCGCGGGCGGGGTCACGGTGAACGTCGAGGCGCGGCCCGGCCTGGTGCTGACCGCCGACCCCGCCCGGCTGCGGCAGGCGATCGGCAACCTCGTGTCCAACGCGGTCCGGAACACCCCGGCGGGCGGCTATGTGACGCTGCACGCCCGGCCGGACGGGCCCGCCGTCGTGATCGAGGTCCACGACACCGGTTACGGCATCGAGCCCACCGACCTGCCGTACCTCTTCGACCGGTTCTGGCGGGCCGACCGGTCCCGCAGCCGCCAGACCGGCGGCAGCGGACTCGGCCTGGCCATCGTCCGCAACCTGGTCGAGGCGCACGGCGGCACGGTCACCGCCACGAGCACGCCCGGTCACGGCAGCACGTTCACCGTCCGGCTGCCGGCGGCCTGACCCTCAACCGGACTCGCGCACGACGAGCTCGTTGGGCATGACGACGGAGTCACGCGGCCCGCCCTCGAGCCAGCTCAGCAGCAGCCGGACCGTGGCCACCGCCTGGTCACCCATGGGGCTGCGCACCGTCGTCAGCGGCGGGGCGGTGTAGAGGGCCGCCTCGATGTCGTCGAAGCCCACGACCGCGACGTCGTCGGGTACCCGGCGCCCGGCCTCCCGGAGCGTGCGCAGCGCGCCGATCGCCATCAGGTCGTTGGCGGCGAACACGGCGTCCAGCACCGGATCGTCCTCCAGCAGTTGGGCCATGGCCTCGGCCCCGGAGATCCGGGTGAAATCGCCGATGGCCACGATGGAGCGGCGGCCGGTTCCCCGCAGGGTGTCGCGGTAGCCGGTCAGCCGGTCCTGGGAGGCGAGCAGGTCCAGCGGCCCGGAGATCGTGGCGATGCGCTGCCGCCCCTGGTCGAGCAGATGCCGGGCGGCCAGGGTCGCGCCACCCACGTTGTCGATCTCGACGTAGGGCACGGAGGCCGCGGACCTGCCGAGTGAGACCACCGGCAGCCCCAGCCGGGCGAGCGCGGCGGGCAGCGGGTCCGCGCCGTGCAGCGACACGAGCATCACCCCGTCGACGTAGCCCGCCGAGACGTACTGCTCGACCCGGCGCCGGCTGTCGTCGGAGCCGGCCAGCATCAGCACGACCTGCCGGCCCGACGCCTCCAGCTCGCGGCTGGCCGCCCGGACGACGGCGGCGAACATCGGGTCGTCGTCGACCAGGCCCTTGGGCGGATCGGAGACCACGACCGCGACGGCGTCGGCCCGCCGGGTGACGAGGTTGCGCGCCGCGGCGTTCGGCACGTAGCCGAGCTCACGTACGGCCCGCTGCACGAGCTCGCGGATCTCGGGCGCGACCGTCGTCTCCCCGTTGACGACCCTGGACACACTCGATTTGGAGACACCCGCACGCGCGGCCACCGCAGCCAGGGTGGGTCGTTGCATTCCCGAACGATAGCGAATCTGCTGGCAATAATCATTAGAGGGAACGCTCCCTCAGCGTTTTTAGGCCTTGACAGTGCAGGAATCCGGGGGCACGCTCTGCTCCCGGGGAACGCTCCCTGGAATCGTCATCCTGAGGGTGCCCGCCCGCCCCCGACCCGTCGAGGAGACGTCTTGAGCCCACCCCGCGGCCCCCGCCTGAGCGTGCTCGCCACGCTCGTGCTCGCCCTGATCGCGTCCGTCCTGTCGATCACCCTCCCCGCCGCAGCCGACACCCTGATCTCCCAGGGCAGGACCGCGACCGCGTCGTCGTCGGAGAACACCACGTTCGTGGCGCCCAACGTCACCGACGGCGACAACGGCACCCGCTGGGCCAGCGCGTTCGCCGACCCTCAGTGGGTGCAGATCGACCTCGGCGCGACCGCGACCGTCAGCCAGGTCGTGCTCAGCTGGGAGGCCGCCTACGGCCGGGCCTTCCAGCTGCAGGTGTCAGGCAACGGCACCGACTGGAACCCGATCTACACCACGGCCGACGCCACCGGTGGAACCCAGACCCTCAACGTCGCCGGCAGCGGCCGGTACATCCGGATGTACGGCACCCAGCGCGCCACCCAGTACGGCTACTCGCTCTGGGAGTTCCAGGTCATCGGGGCGTTCGGGCCGACCGATCCCCCGCCCGGCGGGGACCGGCTGCTGTCCTATGGCAGGACCGGCGCGGCCTCGACCTCGCAGAACGACGGCGCGTGCTGGCAGTGCGGCCCGGACAAGGCCTTCGACCGGGACCCGGCCAGCCGGTGGGCCACCAGCGCCACCAACGGCTGGACCGACCCCGGCTGGATCTCCGTCGACCTCGGCGCGACCGCGCAGATCAAGAAGGTCGTCCTGCAGTGGGACGCCGCGTACGCGAAGTCCTACCAGCTCCAGGTGTCGGCCAACGGCACCGACTGGACGCCGGTCTACAGCACGACGGCGGGCCCCGGCTTCAAGCAGACCCTCAACGTCACCGGCACCGGGCGCTACGTGCGGATGTATGGGACGCAGCGCAACTCGGCGTACGGCTACTCGCTGTGGGAGTTCCAGGTCTGGGGCACCGGCGGAGCGCCGATCACCCCGCCCGCGCTCCCCCAGGACCCGCCCGACCCGCCGACCAACCTGGTGTTCCAGGACGAGTTCAACACCGCGGCGGGCACCAGGCCGAACGCCGCCAAGTGGAACGCCGACGCCGGCACCGGCCAGAACGGCGAGCAGCAGTACTACACCAACAACGACAACACCGCCACGGACGGTGCGGGCAACCTCGTCATCGAGGCGCGCAAGCAGACCCCGGCGGCCTGCCCGAACTGCCCCTACACCTCGGGCCGGATCAACACCGGCAACAAGTTCAACTTCACCTACGGCACGGTCGAAGCGCGGATCAAGGTCCCCAAGGGCAACGGGTTCTGGCCGGCCTTCTGGATGATGGGCGCGGACTTCCTCACCGGGCGGCCGTGGCCCTACAACGGCGAGGTCGACATCCTGGAGGTCCTCGGCAAGGACG
>JBDSTJ010000381.1:0-7869 GCA_039928335.1 Streptosporangiaceae bacterium
CGCAGTCGGCGAACCGGTCGCCCGGGGCCGTCGCCGCGGGCTCGGCTACCCGTCATGGGCGCTGGTCCACGACCCGGCCCACGCAAAGGAGGCGCTGTCGGTCGTCAAGGACATCGAGCGGGCGACCCGCCGGGCACGGACCAAGCCGGGCCTGGCGATCGACCTGTTCGAACAGCTCGCCGCCGGGCTGCCCACCCCGCACCTGCCGAGCTTCTGGGAGCAGGCCGGGCGTGCGTTCGTGGCCAGTGGCAACACCCGGCAGGCCGCCATGTTCTTCGGCCGGGCCCGGGAGACCGAGCAGGTCTACGCGCTGCCCGTCGACGAGGAGCTGCGCCGGACCGTGTACCTGGAGTTCGCGTTCGCGGGTGCGCTGACGGTCAAGGCGATCGCGTCCTACGGCGACGAGCTGGCCCGGCGCTATCCGGGCGAACGTGCCCACGCCGAGTTCACCGAGCTGGTCGTGCGGCGGAGCCTCGGCGGGCTCCCGCCGTGGACCGAGCTGCCCAAGCAGATCAAGGCCCTGGCCACCGGCGCGGGCCTGGACGCCGTGGCGGAGGAGGCCGCGCTGCTCGACATCCTGCTCCCGCTCCCCGCGACCCGGCACGCGCCCGCCGGATTCTGGAAATCGGCCAGGTCCGGCATCCTGCGGAGGGACTCGGTACAGGTGCGCGGGCTGCTGCTGCACCTGTTCCCGTCGGCGGACGGCCTGCGGGAGTGGTGGCTCGACCTGCTCGGCGCGGCCGGGGCGTTCGACCTGCTGCTGGCCGAAGGCGCCGAACCGGCGGCCTGGTTCAGCCGGATGGTCCAGCACACGAGTGGCGGCTGGCGGGCCACGAACGTCCCGGCGCGGCTGCTCACGCTGGTGCCCTTCCTGGCCCGGCGGCTGATCGCCGATGCGGTGCCGGTGCGGCTGACCGGCCGGATCGACGCGGACCTGCTCGACCTCCTGGTGGCCGAGGGCGTTCCGGTCGAGACCGCCACCGGCCGGGGCTGCCACATCGACCTCGCCAGCTGGCGGGTCCGGGACGGCCGCCGCGACCTGTCCGCGCTCGCGGCCGAACCCAGGCTCACCCGACTGCTCAAGGAGTCCATCGCCCGATACGCCGACGGGGCCACCCTCGACGACCTGGTCGAGGTGGCGGCACTGCGCCCCCACGCCGAGCAGCTGACCGCCGAGAAGATCGCGGCGGTGACCGGTGGCGGGCACGGCCAGGCCGAGCTCGCCCTGGCCGAACTGGAACGGCAGATCGGCGGGGCCACCCTGGCCGCCTTCCCCGACCAGCGGGCCGCGCTGGAGGGCGTCGACCTCGCGGTGCCGCTCGCCCGCACACTGCGCGCGGGGATCATGGACGAGCTGGGCTGGGACGCCCTCGACGCCGCCGGGCACGAGCTGCAGGGCAAGGAGTATCTGTCGCTGACCGCCAGCTGGCCGGTGCTGACGTTGTGCGGCCCCGCCAAGGCCATCGCGGTCGGACCGGAGGGCCGGGTCGCCGAACACGACCTGCGGATCACCGGCGAGAGGCACGGCAACCCGACCGTGGTCTACGCCGACGGCCAGTTCCTCGTCATGTGGTGGGGCGACGGCGGGGTGTCGGCCTACTGGTCGGGCGACCCCGCCGACGTGTTCACCCCGCAGGGCGGCTGGTACGGGATCCAGCGGACCGGACTCGGGACGGCGATGCTCGCCCCCGACGGCGGCCGGATCTCCGGCGGCCAGGTGCTGCGGGCGGGGGACCGACGGATCCCCGACGACGCCCACGTCCTGTTCGACGGGGAGACCCACTGGGCCCTGGGCGGCGGTTGGCCGTCCTATCTGCAGGAGTTCGAGCCGGTCAGCGGCCGGCTCGGCAGGCGGTCCCAGCCCGCGTTCTTCGAGGACGCGCCGCCGGCTGAGGGTGAGGTCTGGAGCTTCGCCCTGTCCTCGCTGGGCGTGCTGCCCGAGGGGGTCACCGGCAGCCCGCTCGGACAGCGGGGCCGGTCCGTCGGTTTCGCCGTCGGCGTCCCCGAAGCCCACCGCTGGCAACGTTCGACGGGTACGGCCACCGTGCGCGGCGTCGACGGGCGGTCGGCCAGCGGGGACTTCCCGGAGACGCCGTGGGGGCTGCTGAAGTTCCCCGGCTCCGAGGAGATCCAGGCGGTCGCTGGCTTTCCGCACGTGACACTGATCGATCCCGAGAACGGGACCCGGCACTGGAACACCGGCACCTCCCCCGGGGCCCCGGCCCTCCCCCCGCCGTCGTTCTGGCACTTCCTCCGGCCCCGCGACGAGGCCGGGTCCGCGCTGCTCCGGGCGATGACGGTGCCGCAGGCCCGTGCGCTGCTCGACGCCGAGGTGTGCGCGCTTCCCGGCGTGACCGACCAACGTCTCCTCGACGGCGTCGCGAGGTTCGTCAAGGTCACCGCCGATCTGCTGGAGCGGCGCGACGCCCTGCTCAGGAAGGTCGCTGCGGTGAGTACGGGGCTGCGCGCGGTCGACGACGACGGCTTCAGGCCCGCGGTGGCCGGGCTCGTCGCCGACATCGGCTCGCGCGACAACGGCCGGCCGTTGCAGGACCTGGAGGTCGTGGCCAGGTTCCTCACCGGCGGGATCGACGCCGCGACCGCGCAGGCCAGCGCGCCCTACGGCCAGCTTGACTGGACTCCGCTGCTGGGCGGTATCGGCTCGGCCGCGCTGCGCGCCGCGTCGCCCGCGACACCGGCCGAGCACCGGGAGCTGCTCACACTGCTGCTGGAGGTCTGGGCGGGCACCCCGTTCGCCGACCCCGCGGCCATGATCCACACTGGCGTGGTCACGGTTCCCGACGCGAAGGCGGCCAAGATCGCGGAGACCTCTGCGGGCGGGGCCACGATCGGGGTCACCGGCCGTAGCTGGTCAGACGTCCAGGCCAACACCCATACCTGCCGTTTCGTCGCCGTCGGCGACTCGCCGCCGGTCCTCGGTGAGATCGGCGGCATCGCCGAGATCCCGGTCGGCTGGGGCGACGCCGCACGGCTCCTGCGGTTCGTGGAACTGCTCGCCGCCCTCGGGCCGCACGCCTGGGACCCCCAAGCGGCCCGGTCGCTGTCCGGGCAGACCGGCCTCAGCTTCGCCGCGGCCGCGCTGCTGCTCGCGGGCCTGCCGCACGACGGCAGGTCCTGGCGGCCGACGGTCGGAACGCACGCGAGGACCGTGCTCGGGCTGAAGGCCAAGGAGGCCGAAGGGGCCGTCGCCGAGCTCAACGACCTCGACGTCCGGGCCAGGACTTCGCTGCTGAGCAGCGCCATGCCGACCGACCCCGCCGACCTGTGGGAGCCCGGCGGCCTCGGCCGGGCCGCCGACCGGCTCGCCGAGGCCTGGATCGCCCGCTACGGCAGGCGGCCGGCCGTGCCCGAACCGACGCTCGCCACCGTCTCGGCCCTCGTGCCGAACCTGCCTGCGGCCTATCTCTGTGGCCAGCTGCTCGCACCCGACCAGGTCCTGACTGAGGATGCGGCCACCTGGTTGGCCAACGCCAACTACGGCTACGACCTCAAACCGGACTCCGCGACCGGTGCCAGATCGCTGAGAGCCCTGGTCGACAGCCTGGTCCTCGTGATCCCGTGGCTCTATGCCACGTTGCCGGCCGGTGATCCGGTGCGGGCCGGGGTGCCGAGGGCGCTGGCTCTGCTCCTGGACCGGCTCAACGCCCCGGGCCTGGTCTTCGAGGCCGGCTACTGGTACGCCGAGACCGCGCAGGACCAGACCGCGAGGTTCGGTGACCGGCCGTACCGGGGGCGGGATCCCGAGGTCAAGGGCCTGGTCGATGACGGACTCACGATCGCCGCAGCCTCCCGTCACCTCTACTACCGGCCGGCCGTGCTCGGCGACGACGTGCGGTCCCGTCTCCTGGAGTCCTGCGTGGGGCCCCGCGCCGAGGTCCGGTCCCTGCGCAGCCCCGGATACGCCGCCATCGCCGACCGCATCGGCGCCGCCGACCTCGCCGACGGAGCCTACGAGGCCGATCCGCGCGCCTGCGCCCCTGCGCTGGTCGCCATGGTCGGCGACCACCTGGGCGTCGAGGAGGACCCGGCAGTGCTCTACCTTCAGCTGCTGACCCTGCTCGAACCCACCGACCGCAACGTCAGGACCTGGAACGGCTGGACTCCGGCCCGGCACCGGAAGGCGCTCGCCGTACTCGAGGAACGAGGCCTGGTCATGCTGGCCAAGCGGGCCCGCGCGGGTCGGGGGGCGTTCCTTCCCGGCGGCTGGGCGCAGGCGTCGAGCCCGGACCTGCCGCTGGAGATCTGGAAGCTCCCGCTGTACGACATGAGCGTGCCCGCGGTCGGTCGCCAGGCCAGCGGCCCGCTCCGCAGGTTCCTGCCGCTGCGGCCCCTCCCCGAAATCTTCGCCGCCGCCTGGCAGCGCGTACTGGACGGAGACGGTCCCCGATGAACCAGCAGGTGCTCCCGGCGGAGGAGCGGTACGCCGACGAACTGGCGTTGCTCGCCGCCGATGACGGCCCGCGCCCGCCCGGCTGGCGGCTCACCCCGTCGGCCGTCGTGACCTTCGTGATGGGTGACGGACGCAAGGTCAGCTCCAAGTTCGTGGGTGAGCGGTCGCTGGTCGAACGTGCCGTCGTCACACTCGCCGGGGACCGCGGGCTGCTGCTCGTCGGCGAACCCGGCACGGCCAAGTCGATGTTGTCGGAACTCCTCGCCGCGGCCGTCTCCGGCAGCAGCGCCCAGACAGTGCAGGGCACGGCGGGCACGACCGAGGACCAGCTCAGGTACGGCTGGAACTATGCGCTGCTGCTCGCCAAGGGCCCCTGCGAGGAGGCGCTGGTCCCGTCGCCGGTGCTCGCGGCGATGCGGTCCGGGACGCTGGTGCGGGTCGAGGAGATCACCCGCTGCCTGCCCGAGGTGCAGGACGCGCTCGTGTCCGTGCTGTCGGACCGGCGGCTCACCGTGCCCGAACTCGGTATCACGATCTTCGCCAGGGACGGGTTCAACATCATCGGTACCGCGAACCTGCGCGACCGGGGCGTGTCGGAGATGAGCGCCGCGCTCAAACGCCGCTACAACTTCGAGACGGTCCCGCCCATCGGCAGCCTCGAAGCCGAGGTCGAACTGGTCCGGCGGCAGACCGGCGCCGCTCTGGCCAGGCACGGCAGGACCCTGGAGGTCGACGACGCGGTTGTGCAGGCGCTCGTGACCGCCTTCCGGGACCTGCGGACCGGCCAGGCCGCCGAGGGCTGGCAGGTCGAACGGCCCGCCACGGTCATGAGTACCGCGGAGGCCGTCGGTGTTGCCACCGCGCTGGGCCTGCAAAGCGCCTACCTCAAGGTCGCGGACCCGCTGTCGCTGCTGCCCGGCTATCTGCTGGGCGTCGTGTTGAAGGACGACCCGGCCGACCAGGGCCGGCTGCTCGCCTACTGGGACACGACCGTGCGGCGGCGGGCCGAGGACGGCGCGCGGATGTGGAAGCGGCTGTATGAGCTCAGGCACGTCCTCGGATGATGCCCGAGGAGGCCGTCGAAGCACTGGCAGCGGCCCGCGACCCGTTCCTGATCGGGGTGCGTCACCACTCGCCCGCCCTCGCGGCGGCGATGCCGGCCCTGCTGGCGGCGGCGGATCCCGATCTGCTGCTGATCGAGCTCCCGGCGGAGCTGGAGCCCTGGTTGGGCTGGCTGGGGCATCCGGAGACGGTCGCCCCGGTGGCGCTCGCCGTCGCGGGCGAGGACGGGGAACGGCTCGGGTTCTACCCGTTCGCGGACTTCTCTCCGGAGCTGGCCGCGATCCGCTGGGCGCACCGGCACGCGGTGCCCGTCGAGGCGGTGGACCTGCCCGCCGCCCGGGTCGCCGGGGACGGGCCGTCGGGGTCCACCGGATTCGCCCGGGCGCTGCTCAGGACCACCGGGATCGAGGACTCCGAGGAGCTCTGGGACCGGCTGGTGGAGTCCCGGTCCTACGGCGCGGACCCCGAGCGGGTCCGGCGGGCGGCCCTGGCATTCGGCTGGGCGATGCGGGTGGACGCCTACCCCGACATCTCCGCCCGGGACCGGGCGCGGGAGACCTGGATGCGCGACCGGCTCGCCGGGTCCCGGGCCGAGCGCCCGGCGGTCGTGGTCGGCTCGTTTCACGCCGCCGCCCTGGTCGGCTTGCTGCACGAGGACGGCGCGGAGCTGCCCGAGACGGTCGGTGCGGTGGCGACCGCGCTCATTCCGTACTCCTTCGACCTGCTCGACTCGAGGTCGGGCTACCCGGCGGGCATCCGGGACCCGGAATGGCAGCAGGCCGTCCTGCTGGCGGGGCAGGATCCGGCGGCGGTCTCGACGGCCGCCGCGACGATCTTCGCCGGCATCTGCGCGGAACTGCGCGCGGCCGGGCACGTCGCGGGAACCCCCGACGCATCTGCGGCCTACCAGCTGGCGTCCGGTCTCGCGGTCCTGCGGGGCCTGCCCGCGCCCGGCCGCCGGGAACTCGTCGAAGCGCTGCAGACCGCACTCGGCCAGGGCGAGCCACTGGGCAGGTCGCGCGCCGTCGCCAGGGCCGCCCAGTACGTCCTGGTCGGCGACCGGCGCGGCCGGGTCGCACCCGGTGCCCCGAGGTCGGGGCTGATCACCGAAGTGGAGGTGCTGTTCGCCGAACTCGGCCTGCCGCACCCCGGCTCCCCGGCGCGGGTCGAACTCCGGCTGGACCCGCGCGGCCGCACCGACCTGCGCCGGCACCTGGCGCTGACCCGGACGCGGGCCGCGCAGATCGCCTTCGCCGAACCCCGGCAGACCACGGGGACTGGCGACGTCAGGGCCCTGACCAGAGCCTGGGTGGCCCAGTGGCAGCCGCTCACCGCGGCCACCCTGGAGCTGGCCTCTCCCTATGGCCTCACCCTGGAGCAGGCCGCCGCCGGCCGTCTCCGGGCCCGTCGCCGCCAGGCCGACGACCTCACACCCGCACTTCAGCTGTCCCTGCTCAGGGAGGCCGCCGAGGCCGCACTGCCTGATGTCACCGCCGAGTTCGCCGCGGCCCTGCGGCACGACTTCCTGCCCATCGCCGGCCTGCCCGAGCTCCTCGCCGCCCACGACCTCGTCCAGGAGATCGAGGCCGCCCACGTCCCCGGCCTGGACCCACAGCCCCTGGACCTCACCCCCGGCGACCTGGTCTCGGCGGCGGTCGCGGGGGTGGCCGGGATCAAGGGCTCCACCGACCCGGCAGATGCGCGTGCCCTGCTCCAACTGGTCCAGATGGCCGAGGCCGGCGCGATCGGCCGCGGCAGGCTCGACTGGCAGCTGCGCGAGCTGGCCGCGGATGGGGCGCCCCTGCCGCAGGGAGCGGCCGGTGCGGCCCTGGCCCTGCTGGGTGACTCCGCCGACCTGGGCGAGCGCCTGGCCGGCTGGTCGGTGAGCCCGGACGGTCCGGCCCTCGCGCTTCGCCTGACCGGGGTCCTCCTCGTGGCCGCACCCCTCCTCGAATCCTCGGGGAGCCTGCTGGAACCGCTCATCGAACAGATCGAGACCTGGCCGGACACCGACTTCCTCGGCCGTCTCCCGGCCCTGCGCGAGGGCTTCGAAGCGCTGTCCACCGCAGCGAGACAACGCTTTCTCGACGCACTCACCGACCGTCTCGACGACCCTGTGGAGCTGACCACCCCGGCCTCGCCGTCCGTGCTGGCCACCTGGGCCGCCGCGGACCTGGCGGGCGCAGCAGCCGCGCGGTCCGTCACCGCCACACCCGACCCCGGGGAGGCGATCCCGGGCGCGGTGTCCCCGCCGGCCAACGGCATGCGGGACGTGCGGGGCATCTCGGAAGTGGACCGGTGGCGGCTCGTGCTCGGGCGGGAGAAGGAGAAGATCGCGGCCGGCTGGGGGAGGGCGGCGCGCAGCCTTGACGAGCTGTACGGGCGGGGACACGGGG
>JBDSTJ010000382.1:0-10634 GCA_039928335.1 Streptosporangiaceae bacterium
TCACGCTTAAATCCATCATGACCTGCTAGAAGCGGTCGGGCTCTAGGTGGAAGCTTCGCACTTGAGGGTAAGTTGCCCGAGATCGCTCCGTTGATCACTGGTTTGCGCTCCGGAATAAAGTTTAAGATTCAATCAGTTGTCGTCGGGGTAAGAACTACGCGAAGGAGGACATCATGCCTGCTGTCACCGTGGAGAACCCGCTCACCCTGCCAAGGATCCCCGCCCCGGACTCGGTGGCGGACCAGCCCCGCAAGGTCATCGGAGTCACGACCGCGCCCAGCGGCTTGGAGGGCGAGGGCTTCCCGGTCCGGCGCGCCTTCGCGGGAGTGCACAACCGGCACCTCGACCCGTTCATCATGATGGACCAGATGGGCGAAGTGGACTATGCGCCGGGCGAGCCCAAGGGCACACCCTGGCACCCGCACCGCGGCTTCGAGACCGTCACCTACCTGATCGACGGGCGGTTCCGGCACCAGGACACCGCGGGGGGCGGCGGCATGATCGGCCCCGGTGACACCCAGTGGATGACTGCGGGCTCCGGCCTGCTGCACATCGAGGCGCCGCCGGAGGACCTGGTCGTCAGCGGCGGTCTCTTCCACGGCCTGCAACTGTGGGTCAATCTGCCCGCCTCGGACAAGATGATGGACCCCCGCTACCAGGACATCGGCGGGGGCGACATCAAGCTGCTGACCACACCGGACGGCGGCGCGCTGCTGCGGGTGATCGCCGGTGACTTCGGCGAGCACCGGGGCCCCGGCGTCACCCACACCCCGATCACGATGATCCACGCCACGGTCTCGCCCGGCGCGCAGGTCACCCTGCCGTGGGACCCCACGTTCAACGCCCTGGCGTACGTGCTCGCCGGCAACGGCACCGTGGGCGTGGACGCGCGGCCGATCCACAGCGGCCAGCTCGCGGTGTACGGACCGGGCAGCAGCATCACCCTCAGCGCGGGGCTGCAGCAGGACTCCCACCAGCCCGACCTCGAGGTCGTGCTGCTCGGCGGCAAGCCCATCGGTGAGCCGGTCGCGCACTACGGCCCGTTCGTGATGAACACCAGGGCCGAACTCCAGCAGGCGATGGAGGATTTCCAGGCCGGCCGGATGGGTCACATCCCCGCCGACCAGCTCTAGCCGTCCGGACCCAGGGTTTCCCGACCCTGGGTCTTTCTTGTTGCATCAGCCGGTGAAGGACTCTTCGAGGACCGACCGGTGGGTCGGCATCGCCTCATGCCAGCGGGCCCGGCCGGCGTCGGTGAGGCAGACCGACACGCCGCGCCGGTCCGACTCGCACATGCCCCGGGCGACGAGGCCGTCCTTCTCCAGCCGCGCGACGGCGCGCGACAGCGCACTCTGGGTCAGGTGCACGGCATCGCCCAACTCCTGCATGCGCATGCTCGCCGAACTCTCCGACAGTCGGTCCAGCAGCTCGAACTCGCTCATACCCAGGCCGTGCCGGTCCTGCAGCGCTTTGTCGAGACGACAGGTGGTCTGGGCCACCTGCCTCGCGAGCTCGCGCCACTCCACCACCAACTCTGTTATCTCGGTCACAGCGCCGAGGGTAGCATGCGCGAGAATCTTATGCAACTGCATTAAATGCTTGCGCATTGAATGCACACGCATGTAAGTTCCTCGCCATGACCGCTACAGCAGCCGAGACTCCGCACGTCTCGGGCACCTCATCAGACTCCGCCTCCCCTTGGACACCTCGCCTGTGGGGCCTCCTGCTCGTCCTGTGCACGGTGCTTTTCCTTGACGGCCTCGACATCTCCATGGTCGGTGTGACCCTGCCGTCCATCCAGAGTGACCTTCACCTGTCCACCTCGACCCTCCAGTGGATCGTCAGCGGCTATGTGCTCGGCTACGGCGGCCTGCTGCTGCTCGGCGGCCGCACCGCCGACCTGCTCGGCCGGCGCAGGGTGCTGCTGATCGCGCTCGCGGTCTTCGCCGCGGCCTCGCTGCTCAGCGTCTTCGTGGACAACGGCTCACTGCTGATCGCGACCCGGTTCGTCAAGGGCGTCGCGGCCGCCTTCACCGCCCCCGCCGGGCTGTCGATCCTGACGACGACGTTCCCCGAGGGGCCGGTCCGCAACAAGGCCATGGGCATCTACACCGTCTTCGGCGCCAGCGGCTTCTCGTCCGGGCTGATCCTCGGCGGGCTGCTGTCCGAGATCAACTGGCGGGCCACGTTCCTGCTCCCCGCACCGCTGGCGCTACTGGCCCTGCTCGCCGGACTCACGTTCATCCCCAAGAGCAACGAACGAGCAGCCGGCGGCCACGACATCCTCGGCGCGATCACCTCGACCGCCGCTTTGCTGCTCCTGGTGTTCACCGTGGTCAGCGCCCCCGGAGCAGGCTGGAGCTCGGTCCGCACCCTCGGCTCGTTCGCGCTGGCGGCAGCCCTGGCCGTGGCCTTCGTGCTCACCGAGCGCAGGGTCCGGCACCCGCTGGTCCGGCTGGGCATCTTCGGCAGTCCCAGCCTGATCCGGGCCAACCTCGGCGCGATGTCTGTCTTCGGGGCCTATGCGGCCTTCCAGTTCCTGGCCGCGCTCTACCTGCAGACCGTCCTGGGCTGGTCGCCGCTGCAGATGGCGCTGGCCCTGTTGCCCACCGGGCTGATCGTCGCGACCTCCGGCCCGACGATGGGCAGGCTCATCACCCGGTATGGCCCGGCCCCACTGATCGCCGTCGGAATGGGTGCCTTCGTCACCGCCTACGCCCTGTTCCTGCGGGTCAACGCCGAACCCCGGTTCGTCACCGTGATCCTGCCGACCGCCCTGCTGATCGGTGTCGGGTTCGCCCTGTGCTTCTCCTCACTCAACGTGCAGGCCACCACCGGCGTCACCGACGACGAACAGGGCCTGGCCTCCGGCCTCGTCCAGACCTCGTTCCAGATCGGCGGAGCCGTCGTGCTCGCCGTGACCAGCGCGGTCGTCGGCCACAGCACCATCGAGGCCGGCCAGGTCCCCGACGCGTTCTACCCCGCGCTCGTCCTGATCACCGCGATCTCCGCCCTCGGCCTGGTCACCGCGATCTACGGCGCATTCCGCGACGGGAAGCCGGCCGAATCCGAGGATCCCGTCGAGGCCAAGGTCCTCGTCTCCCGCTGAACTGCAGCTCGAAACCTGACAGCCCTACCTCCGTTGGCCGTGCCACCGGCGCGATCACGCACCAGGGCCCCGCCTCCCCGCGGGGCCCTGCACCGGTCGTGGGATGCGTTGCCGGGACGGGTGCGAGGCGAACAGAATGAGGACCATGCGGTTCGGGATCTTGGGTTCGGTCGAGGTGTGGGATGGCGCAGGGAACTCGATCGCGGTCGGGGGGCCCCGCGTGCGGTCGCTGCTCGCGTTGCTGTTGGTCAACGCCGGCAAAGTCGTCTCGGCGGAGACCCTCATCGACGGCCTGTACGGCGAGGACCCGCCCGCCAATGCCGCCAACGCCCTGCAGTCGCAGGTGTCCCGGCTGAGGCGCGGCCTGGACGGGGCCGCCGAGGTGGAGTTGCTCCCGGCCGGCTATCGGCTGGCAGTCGACCCCGACGAGGTGGATGCACACCGGTTCGTCCGGCTCGTCCAAGAAGCGGGGCGGGAACCCGCGCGGCGGGCGGGCGCGCTCAAGGAGGCCCTGGCGTTGTGGCGTGGCCCCGCGCTCGCGGACGTGCCCGAGGCCGAGGCCCAGGCCGTCCGATATGCGGAGCTGCGGGTTTCGGCGATCGAGGACCTGGCAGAGACCGAGCTCGCGCTCGGCCGGCATCGGGAGACCGTCGCTGAGTTGCAGTCCCTGGTCGACGCCCATCCGCTTCGGGAGCGGCCGCGCGCCTTGCTGATGCGTGCCCTCTACGGTTCGGGGCGGCAGGCGGAGGCACTGGAGGCCTACGCGGAGGGCCGCCGCCTTCTCGCCGAGGAACTGGGCGCGGACCCGTCGGCCGAGCTCGCCGCCGTGCACCTGGCCATTCTGCGGGCCGAACCCGAGCCGACCGCGACCGTCCCGAAGCAACTTCCGGCCCAGCTCACCAGCTTTATCGGCCGCACTGAGGAGCTCAGGCGCATCGACATACTGCTCCAGGCAGGTCGGCTGGTGACCCTGCTGGGGCCGGGGGGCGCGGGCAAGACCCGGCTGTCGGTCGAGGCGGGCGAACGCGCGGAGTTCGAGGTCTGTTTCGTGGACCTGGCCCCGCTCGGGGTCGGCAGCGAGGTCCCGCAGGCGCTGATGAGCGCCCTCGGCCTCCGCGAGTCCTCGGTCCTGCCGTCGGGTCCGGGCCAGCACCAGGACCCGCAAGAACGGCTGATCTCCGCGTTGGGAGCCCGGCCGCTGCTGCTGATTCTGGACAACTGCGAGCATGTCATCGCCGACGCGGCCCGGCTCGTACACCGGCTGCTCGGGTCGTGCCCGACGCTGCGGATCCTGGCGACCAGCCGGGAGCCGCTGAGCATCACCGGCGAGGCGATCTGCCCGGTCGGGCAGCTCGGGCTGCCCGCTGCGGGCGCGGACCTGCCGGAGGCCTCGGGATCACCTGCGGTCCGGCTGTTCGCCGACCGGGCCGGGGCGGTACGCCCGGACTTCGAGGTGACCGCAGCCAACATCCAGCAGATCGTCAGGATCTGTTCGGCCCTGGACGGGCAGCCGCTCGCGATCGAGCTGGCGGCAGCGAGGCTCAGGACGCTCAGCGTCGACGACGTGGCCGGGCGGCTGGACGACCGGTTCCGACTGCTGTCGCGGGGCGGTGACCGGACCAAGGCGCCCCGCCACCAGACCCTTCGCGCGGTCGTCGAGTGGAGCTGGGATCTGCTGAACGCCGACGAGCAGGAGCTGGCCCGCCGGCTGACGGTCTTCGCGGGCGGGGCGACCCTGGCGGCGGCCGAGCGGGTCTGCGCGGTCGAGGACGTCGATGGGCTGCTCGCCGACCTGACCGACAAGTCCCTGGTCCAGCGGTTGGACGGCCGGTTCAGGATGCTCGACACGATCCGGGTCTTCTGCGCCGAGCAGCTGGGCGAACAGGAGGAGGAGCTGCACCGGGCACACGCCGTGTACTTCCTGGAGCTGGCTACGGCCGCCGACCCCCATCTGCGCAGCGCCGGCCAGCTCACGTGGCTGGACCTGCTGGCCGCCGAGCACGGCAACCTCCAGTCCGCGCTGCGCTGGTCCGTGCGGACCGACCCCGTGCTGGCACTGCGGCTGCTCGCGGCGGTCTCGCCCTACTGGTGGCTGCGCGGCCTCCGCACCGAGGTCACCCCGATGGCCGCGGAGCTGCTGGCCAGGATCGGGACGACGCCACCCGAAGGCCTGGCGGAGGAGTATGTCCTGTGCGTCGCCAACGCGGCCACCGGAGCGCTCGAGCAGCCCGAGCTCGCGGTCCACCTGGCGCGGGCCGACGCGATCCTCGACTCCATCCAACGGCCGCTCCGCCAGCCGTTCACGCACGCGATCTGGGCGCTGGCCGCCGGGCCGCCCAAGGACCACGCCCAGGCGATGAAGCTGCGCGGCAAGCAGTTCGAGGGCGACCCGTGGGCCGAGTCGCTCTTCCTCGTCGGCAGCGGATTCCTGCACCTGTTCGCCGGGGAGACCAACGAGGCCGAGGCCGACCTGACCCGGGCACTGCGGGGGTTCCGCGCGATCGGCGACCGCTGGGGAACGACCCAGACGCTGGACGCCCTGGCCGCGCTCGCCGAGCAACGCGGCGACCACGACACCGCGTCGAGCCTCCTCGGCGAGGCGTTGGAGCTGGTCGAAGAGCTCGGTTCGGTCGAGGACACCGCCGATCTGGTGTGCCGTCGCGGCGACGGGCTGCTCGCCAGCGACCCGGCCGCCGCGCAGGCCGACTACGAGCGGGCGGCGAAACTCGCGGCCAAGGCCGGTTCACCGTCCCGGCTGGCCGCCGCCCACCGCGGCCTAGGTGAGGTCGCCCGGCTCGCCGGCGACCTGCGGCAGGCCCGGATCCTGCACGAGATCGCCCTCGAGGAACTCGACGCCAACTGGTTCATGGGCGATGTCCGGGCGCTGACCCTGCTCGGGCTCGGCAGAATCAACCTCGCCCAGCACCGCCTGGCCGAGGCCCGCGGGCGCTGCGTCGGCGCGCTGAGCGCCGCGCTCTGCTTTCCCCGCAATCCCGTCCTCGGAGCCGAGGCGATCGAGTGCCTGGCCGGCACCGAACCCGACTCAACCCAGGCAGCCGTCCTGCGCGGCGCGGCCGCGGCACTGCGCGGCCCCCAACTCGCCGGCGACCCCGAGCCCTCCGAGCCCTACGCACGGGGGGCGGCCCTGACCATCGCGGACATCCTCACCCTGACCGGTGCCGAAGTCCCCATCCCCTGACCAGGACGGCACCCGGGCCGCGTTCTCCGCTTCGCGGGCTATCCGACCCACCGACCTCCGATCCTGGCTCTGAGCTGGGCCTCAGGGCGTACGGGCTGGTGGTCAGCCGGTGGTCAGCCGGTGGTCAGCAGTGCGGGCGAGGCTCTGGGCATGGAGAAGATCTCGAACGCACGCAAGTGGGGCACAGTCGCGGTGGGAAGCCTCACCGCCCTGGTGCTCTCGATCGACCTGACCGCCCTCAACCTGGCGATCCCGAACCTGATCGAGGACCTGGAGCCCTCGGCCACCCAGATCCTGTGGATCTCCGACATCTACGGTTTCGTCCTGGCCGGGCTGCTGATCACGATGGGCTGTCTGGGAGACCGGATCGGCCGTAAGAAGCTGCTGCTGATCGGTATGTTCGGTTTCGCCGCGGCGTCGGCGCTCACCGCCTACGCCCACAGCGCCGAGCACCTCATCGCAGCTCGGGCCCTGCTGGGCCTGGCCGGTGCGACGATCATGCCGTCGACGCTGTCGCTGACCCGGAACGTGTTCGCCGACCACAAGGAGCGGACCGCCGCGATCGGTATCACCGCGGGGGTCGGCGGGCTCGGTGTGGGTCTCGGCCCGGTGCTCGGCGGGGCGCTGCTCGACCACTTCTGGTGGGGGTCGGTCTTCCTGATCAACCTGCCGGTGATGGCCGTCATCCTGGTGGCGGGCGCACTCCTCATCCCCGAGTCCCGCGACCCCAGCCCCGGCCGGATCGACTTGCTCGGCGTTCCGCTGTCGATCGTCGGGGTGATGGCCGTCGTCTACGCCATCAAGGAGTCGGTCAACAGTGGCCTCAGCGTCCAGGTCGGGTCCGCCGCGGTGCTCGGCGTCATCGCACTGGTCCTGTTCGGCCACCGCCAGACCCACATCGAATCGCCGCTGATCGACGTCCGGCTGTTCCGCAACCCGGCCTTCGCCGGTTCCCTCGGTGCCAACGCCCTCGCGATGTTCGCGCTGGTCGCCCAGTCCCTGATCTTCTCGCAGTACTTCCAACTGGTGCTCGGCTGGTCGCCGCTGAAGTCCGGCCTGGCCGGCCTGCCCGGTGCGTTCGGCGCGATGCTGGGTGGCGCGGCCCTGGCACCACAGCTGATCAACATTCTGGGCCGGGGCCGGACGATCGCCCTGGGCCTGGCGATCTCGGGCTGCGCGTCCTCGCTCTATCTGCTGGCCGGCACGACGCTCGACTATAGGACGATGCTGCTCGCCATGGTCCTCAGCGGGACGGGCGTCGGGATGGCCCTCACCGTGACCTCCGACACCATCATCGCCACGGTCCCCCGGGATCGGGCCGGCGGGGCGGCGGCGATCTCCGAAACCGCCACCGAGCTGGGCGGGGCGCTGGGCCTGGCGGTCCTGGGCACCGTGCTCAACGCCGCCTACCGGGCCAGTATCGACGTCCCGGCGGGCCTGTCCCCGCACATCGCGGCCGGGGTCGAGGACTCCCTCGCCGGAGCCCTGGTGGTGAACGCGCCCACCGAAGTGATCGACTTGGCCCGGGAGTCCTTCGTCCAGGGCATGCACTTCGCCGTCGTCGGCTGCATCCTGCTGTTCCTGGTCGCAGCGGCCGGCGCGCTGGTCGCCCTGCGCGACGTCCCCAAGGTCATCGCGGCGGAGCCGGAAAGTGAGCCCACCCCGGTCTGACGCTCCGCACCGAGGACTCCCTCACGACAGCCGTGGGGAGTCCTCGGTCTGAAGCGGCGATCACACCGTGGACCCGGAGAACCTGGTGCTAGCCGGTGACGGGCAGGGTGCCGGGGACGAAGTCAGGTGCGGGGGCGGCCTGGGCCCGGAAGCAGGTCACCTTGGCGATGTCGATGCTCTGGGTGGTCGCCCCGGCGAGGACCACGTTGACGTGTACGGCGGTGACGGTGAGGCTGCCATCGCGGTTCCTGACCTGCCGGTTCAGGGTGACCTCGGCGCCGCCGAGTGAGCCGAGCGGCACATTGAGGGCGAAGTTGACCGGCGGGTACAGCGGGATCTGCTGACCGCCGAGCCGCACGTCGGCGAGGGAGGCGCCGCCGACGCCGCCGTCGCAGCTGGCCTTGATCGCGCTGGCTTGGAGGCCGAGGGCGATGACCGCGACGTCCACGACGCTGGCGCTGGCCCGCGCGAGTGAGGCGGTCGCGTTGTTCACGGTGCCTCTGAGCAGGGGGTTGGCGGGCACGGTCACCAGGCTCTTGGTGACGGTGTCCTCGGTCGTCGACACCACCCACGGGGTCGGGGCGACCGCGATGAGCCCTTCGGCGGACAGCCCGTACGCCGATCCGTAGAGCATCCTCTTGGTCTTGGCGTGGGCGGCGACCGGCATGGCCGTCAGGGCCGCAGCGGCCAGTACGGCCGTCAGCGTCTTCATGGTTGCTCCAGTGAATGGGAGGTGGGTGTTCATGAGGTGATGAGCACCGGGCTGCCGAGCGGGACCAGGGTGAGCGCCTTGAGCGCCGCCTCGGGGACCCGGACGCAGCCGTGGCTCGCCGCCTTCCCGAACACCTTCTGGTCCGGCCAGCCGTGGAAGGCCACAGTGCCTGGCCCTCCCCCGAAGGTGTCGAGGGTGGCGGAGTGCGCGCCGACCGGCAGGACGACCGGTCCGGTGCGCGAGGGGGCTTTCTGGGACATGCTGGCCAGCACGAACGTCCAGCCGGGCGGGGTCGGCGTCCCGTCCGCCCCGACCGCCACGGGCCAGGTGCCGACGGGTTCTCCGGATTTGTAGAGCGTCAGTCGCCGTTTACCGGTCCGGACTCGGACCGCATAGGGCGTATGCGCGGTTTCGAGGCCTTCGTCGGACAGCCAGGCGGTGCTGTGGTTGGGCTTGCTGGGTAGCAGTACGCGCTGCCAGCCGGGAACGGTCTCCAGGACCGGCACCCAGGTGGGCCCGCCGAGCTGGGTGGTGGGCAGTACCGCCACGGTCGGGCCTTCGGGCCTGGTGTGCAGGGCTTTGGCCCGCAGGGGACGGACGACCGTTCCGGTGAGGCTTTTGTACTGCTTGGAATCGGTCGGCAAGCCGTTGAGCTTCGTGAAGGTCGTGGACTCGGGCAGGCCGTTGAGGGACGACCGCCGAGCTGCCGGGTCGGGAATGGCCTCGGTCTGTGCAGGGGGTGGTGAGCTTGCAGTGCCTGTTGCGGTGTTGCCCGCACAGCCGGAGACGGCGAGGGCGGCGGTGCAGAGCAGGACGGTACTGCGCATGCAAACTCCTTGCTCATGGTTGGCGTGTCTTTTAGTGAACACTTGCTTACCATGGGCGACGGAATTGGCACGCGCCTAACCCGTAAAGCAGTGACAAAGCCGTTACTGATCGTCATCAGAGGTGGGTGGCCACCCAGACCGCGAGCTCACGGGCGCAGCCGTCGACCGACTCTCGCCAGGTGGCCCCGGCCTCCTCACCCGCGCCGTCGCTGATGTGCTTGACCAGCCGGACCGGAACCCCCGCGGACCGAGCCGCGGCGGCGACCGCGTAGCCCTCCATGTCGACCAGATCCGCGATCTCAGCGAGTTCGGCCCTGACCTTCTCGGCGGAGACGAAGACATCACCGGTGGCGAGCACCGGCCCCGCTGGCTGCAGCGTGAGCGGAGCGCCGACCGTCAGGCCGGTGAGGGCGTGCAGGGTGGCCGAGTCGAGGTCGTGCTGGAGCACCCGGGAGATCAGGTGGGTGCCGTGCAGACCGGGTCTGAGCGCACCGGCCGTACCGAGATTGACGATCTCCGAAGGCCGTTCCGAGGCGAGCACGCGCGCCACCGCCACGGCCGCGTTGACCTTGCCCATCCCGGTCAGGAGCACGGGAAGGCCGCCCCGCAGATGGGCGGCCTCCTCTTCGGCCGCCACCACGAGGAGCGGGCGGTCGGGGGACACGGTTCCGGTCAGACGCATGATCCGTACGTTAACCGAGCATGAGCTCACGGGTGGTGCTCAGATAGGAGTGCGAGGCGGCGTGCGCCCGGCCGGGGTCACCCGACTCGATCGCCTCGATCAGCGGCGTGATCCGCTCGGCGGCGACCCGGGGATCGGCGAAGGCGTGCTGGAACAGGTCACGAATCTCCAGGTAGGCGTTGAGCATCGAGTTGACCAGGAAGCCGTAGACCCGATTGCCGGTCGAGGCGGCGATCATCCGGTGGATCTCGCACTCGGCCAGCTGGGCGTCCCGGGCGAGGCTCAGCTCGGCCAGCAGTTCGCGGAGCCGGGCCCGGTGATCGGCCGTGGCGTGCTGGGCGGCCTGGGCGGCGATCAGCGAACCGACCTCCAGCCGGACCGCGAAGATCTCGTCCATCCAGGCCGGACCCACGGTCCTGACCAGCATCGGCAGC
>JBDSTJ010000383.1:0-5244 GCA_039928335.1 Streptosporangiaceae bacterium
AGAGGTCGGCCGCGCTGACGGTCCTGCGCGCGGCCACGACCCCGCGCAGCCGCTCCTCGGGAAGGTCGGCGATGAAGCCGAGCATCCGGGGGTTCTGGGCCAGCCCCAGCAGGTCCTCGATGCCGCGCAGCATCTCCAGCCGCCGGTCCGCGGAGTCGGCCGAGTCATAGCGGTTGACCAGGAACGACCTGACCTGGTCGGGGGTGAAGTTCTCGACGCTGAACACCCGGCGCTGCGACAGCCCGCCGACCCGTTCGCCCAGGGTGGTGAAGACCTGGGCGTGCGACTTGAAGTGCTGCGTCCGCCCCGCCACGACGATTTTGGCCTTGTCCTCGGCGGCCCGCAGCAGCATCTCCAGATGCTCGGCGGCCCGCTCGTAGGTGACCCGGGTGACGAGCTCGTCGAACCCGTCGAACAGCAGCACGATCCGGCCCTGCCGCAGCATGTAGTGGAAGGCCTTGAGATCGATGAAGTCCTCGCCGTGGTTGGCCAGGTGCGCGGCCACCAGCGCGTCCACCGAGTGCGCCTTGTCGAGGGTGCGCAGCTCGATCAGGAGAGGGACGAGGTAGGGGTTCTCGGTGGCGATCCGCCGGGCCACCTCGCGCAGCGCGAACGTCTTGCCCCGGCCGAAGTCGCCGAGCAGCAGCAGGAACCGTCCGTGGTCGCCGGTGAGCAGGTCGAGCATCCCGCCGACGAGATCCTCCTGGACCCCCTCGGCGGGCGCGTCCAGGTCCCGGTAGCGCTGCGGAACGTACAGGTCCGGCGGGTAGAGCGGGCTGTTGCGCAGCCGCGACGTCTGGTCGTCGACATAGCCCGACAGGTCGAGCAGCCCCTGGAACTCGGTGAGGCTGCGCAGCCGCACCCCGTTGCGCAACGCGGCCTCGCGCAGCGACGGCACCGGCGCGGGCCCCACGTAGACGAGCTCGGACCCGTGCTCGGCGCCGGTCGCGTGGATCTGGCGGACGAACGCCTCCAGGTCCGTCGCGGTGACCTCACCGATGTGCGCGCCGATCCGCACCTGCCGGACGTACTCGTCCTCGGGATAGCTGACCAGCAGTTGGGGCGGGTCGACCGGCACCCGCCTGACCCTGGCCCGGTCGAACCGCGTCTCGCAGGCCTCGGCCACCTGGTCCAGCAGCATACCCACCGGGCTGGCCTGGAGCTCGGGGGTCTGCGCGGGCGGCGGGATCGCCGGCAGCACGGGCCGTGCGGGCTCGAACAGTCCCGGGGTACGCCAGGTACGGGAGGTCCGTTCGGGTTCGGCGGGCGCGAGGTGGCCGCCCCGGATCCAGCGGGTCAGGCCCTCCCGGTCGATCCGCAGGATCTGGTGGTGCCCCGGCCTGAGCGCGGGCATGCAGAGCGTCCCCGACCCGAGCTCGCCCGGTTCGGTGGCCACGCCGTGCACGATCAGGTCGAGACTGGGGCCGAGCAGCCGGTCGAGGGTGTCGGCGTCGGTGAGCCGGTCCTGGTCACCCTGGAGCGGGCTGTGCTGGAGCACCCCGATCCGCAGCCAGCCTTCGCCGAAGGGACGCATCCGCTCGGCGAACCAGGCGGCCTGGGCGTGCCCGACCAGGCCGTAGTGGTCGGCGGGCCGGTGGCTCTCGGCCATGGTCGAGTTGATCCCGGCGACGACGGTCTTGAGCTCGGGGACCGGGAACAGCGTCCACGGCTGGGCGCTGTCGAAGACCACGGTGTCCAGGCCCCGGTAGAGCTCGGTGAAAAGTCTGCTGAAGTGTCGCCACTTGGGCCAGTACGGGGCCTGTGGTTCGAGGTCGTCGGCCTCGCAGTCGTCGAAATAGGACCGGCTCGCCGCCCGGGTCACGTCCTGGGCGCCCGGCACGATCACGACCCGGTGCGGCTCGAGCCCGAGCAGGGTACGCAGCCCGCTGAGGAACGACGCCGCCTCGGCGGACTCCCTGCGGCTGCCGGACTCCGTCAGGTTGCCGGTCACGACCAGCAGGTCGGGCCGCAGCCCCAGATGGTTGACGTCCGCCCAGATCTGGGACTGGAGCTCACCCGCCTCGTGTGGTTCGTCGGTGAGCGCGCGGCCGAACCGGGGCCCGGCCACGTGCAGCACGGTGAGCTGCTCCTGGCCTCCCTCGGACCGGGCGGCCGCCGGCGGATAGGCGGGCTGGGCGACCGGGATCCGCCGGGCCTGCCGCCGTCCCGACACCTCGGGCCCCGGCCGGCGCGGCGGGGCGGGCACCGCAGGCGCGGTCCCCGACCAGGGCGAGGGCGGCTGGTCCTCGGGCTTGGCCCGGCCGGCCAGGGCGTCCCTGATCCGGGTGAGGAGCCGGCCGCGCGCCTCGCCGTCGTCGGTCACCCCGACGAGGTCCACCCAGGTGATGGGCGACAGCAGCGGGTCGAGCTCGCACTCCTCGATGCGCACGGTCACGAGATGACTGGACGGGTCGTCGGGGTTGCGGTTGAGCGCGGCCATCCACTCCATCCGGCCGTAACGCGAGGCGAGATACCCCCGCGACAGCAACGCGATGACCAGGGAAGCCTCGCGCAGGCCCCGATCCATCGAGTCGATGAAGTTGGTTCCGGGCACGAAATCCCAGGCCTGCAGCATGGTCCGGTAGCCGGCCGCTTCGAGTTCCCAGGCGATCCAGGTCGCCCATCTCTCGTCTGCGGGGGTGTAGCTGACGAAAATGTCCGTGGGTACGTCCCGGGAGGCGGCCATCGAACCAGTATCCCTCCCCGGCCCGGCTATTCCCAGCCTTGGCGCTCCGCATGAGATCATGCGGCGGTGGTGCATCGCCTTCGCTCGTTCAGCGTCCTTGACGGGATCCGGGCCGGCCTGCTGGCGTTGGGACTGCTGTTCGTCGTGACCGGCCTCCTTCCGACCGGCGACGCCGAGGACGCGCTCACCAGGATCGCCCCACTGCTGCTCTTCCTCGCCGGGATCATCGTCCTGGTGGAGCTGACCAAGTCGGCCGAGGTCTTCGACGTGATCGCCGCCTGGCTCGCGCGGGTGGGTCGCGGCCACTATCCGGCGCTCTTCGCGCTGTGCGTGGCTTTCGCGTCGCTGACGGCGATGTTCCTGAACCTGGACACCACGGCCGTGCTGCTGACCCCGGTCATGCTCGCGCTCGCGGCCAGGACCGGCATCGCCGCGCTGCCGCTGGCGATGACCACGGTGTGGCTGGCCAACGCGGCGAGCCTGCTCCTGCCGGTGTCGAACCTGACGAACCTGCTGGCCGCCGACCGGATCGCGCTGGCTCCGGCCGCGTTCGCGGGCCGGATGTGGGCGGCCCAGCTCGCGGCGGTGGCGGTCACGGTGTTCTTCCTGTGGCTGTTCTACTGGCGGGCCGGGGCTCGCGGCGTCGCCCGATATGAGCCACCGGAGCCGGTGCGGGTCAGGGACGGTGTCCTGGCCGGGGTGACCGCCACGGCCTGCCTGGTCTTCGTCGGCTGCGTGCTGGCCGGAATCCAGGTCGAATTCGCGGCGGTGGGCGCGGCCGTCCCCGCGGTGGCGGCGTTCGCCTGGCGCGACCGTGCCGTGCTGCGGCCGTCCCTGATCCCGTGGCAGCTGCTGATCTTCGTGATCGGGCTCTTCCTGGTCGTGCCGACGGTCAGCCGGTACGGCCTGCAGTCGGTGATGACCACCCTGATCGGTACCGACGGCGGTTTCGGCGGTTCGCTCCGGGCGGCCCTGTCCGGAGCCGGCCTGGCGAACATCCTCAACAACCTGCCGGCCTATGCGGTCGGCGAGTTGGCCGTCCCGGCCGGCAACTCCGACCAGCTGCTGAGCCTGCTCGCCGGGGTGAACGTCGGCCCGCTGGTCACTCCGTGGGCGTCACTGGCGACCCTGTTGTGGTTCGAGTGGTGCCGCCGGCACGGCCTGGAGATCCCGTTGCGCAGGTTCATGCTGCACGGTGCGTGTGTGGCCGTGGTGGCCCTGCCGGTCACGGTGGCGGCGCTGCTCGTCACGGGATGACGGGCAGGACCACCCCGTCGGCCGCACCGATCAGCTCGACCAGCCGCTCGATCATCTCGGGCCTGGCCGCGATGAAGCTGTGTTCGCACTCCCGGGTCACCCCGACCTCGAACGGCCCGCCGTCCAGGGCCCGGAACATGATCCCGCACTCCCGGGCGAGTAGCGCCCCGGCCGGCAGGTCGACCGACCCGGTCCGGTAGGCGATGATCCCGTCGATGAGACCCTGGGCCAGCATCACCCAGGTCAGCTGCGGTGCCCACAGCTGCAACAGCCGCCGGCAGTGCGCCCCGAGCAACAGTTTGTAGGCCATCGCGGTCCGGTCCTGCCGGCCCACCGGGTAACCCTGCACCCAGGAGAGCACCAGGGCGCGGTCCTGCCCGGTCGGGGCCGTGCGCAGGCCGTGGCCCCGCGCCCCGCCGTCCCTGATCGCCGACCAGGTCTGGCCGCGCACCGGGTCGTGGATCACCCCGACCAGCGGGACGCCGCCCGAGCACAGGGCGACCCCCACCGAATAGGCGGGCAGCCCGATGGCGAGGTTGTTGGTGCCGTCGAGCGGGTCCACCACCCACAGGAGGTCGCCGACGCCGGTGGCCAGCCCGGACTCCTCGGCCAGGATCGCGTGGCCGGGATAGGACTCCAGCAGGCGCGCCTTGATGACCTTCTCCGCCTGGTGGTCCAGGTCGGTGACCACGTCGCCGTCCAGGCCCTTGGCATGGATCCGGTACGGCCCCCGCACCCCCTCGGTGATCACAGCTCCGGCGGCCTCCGCCGCCGCGACGGCCACCGCCCTGGCCGCATCGAGATCGATCACGAGGCGACCTCGGCGGCCAGCAGCGCCGCCGCCCGCCGGGCCGCCCTGACCGTCTCGGCGGGCTCGCACCGCATCCGGCGCACCTGGTGGGGCCGCAGGTCCAGCGGGCCGAGCGACAGGTCCCGGCTGACCGGCGACTCCACGCCCAGTGCCACCGTCGCCGCGTCCGGGCCGGTCTCCAGCAGGGTGCTGTGGAAGGTCCCGGCGGGCAGCGAGTAGATGTCGCCGGGCCCGTGCGCGGCGGCCTCGCCGCGCACGGCCCGTACCGTGCGGCCGGTCGCCCGCAGCTCGTCGGTGTCGCCCCGGCTGAGCACCTCGAACACCCGGAGGTCACGGCCCTCGCCGGTCCGGGTGACGACATTGCGCAGCCGCCCGTACAGCACATAGCTGACCAGGTCCCAGCTGTGGCAGTGGATCTGCGAGGTGGTCGCCAGCGGCGCGACGTCCTGCGACCACAGGTGCAGGCAGACCCCGTGCCGGCCGGTCCGCT
>JBDSTJ010000384.1:0-7126 GCA_039928335.1 Streptosporangiaceae bacterium
CCCTTGTTTACTGAAGTTGCCGCTACGCGTCTCCGTAAGGCCTGAACTGACTCCAGTGATTTCCGCGAGTGCCTCTTGCGGAACGAGGTCACACCAGAACGAAGCAGGGTCAGTCACTGATGGAAACCTGGTTGCTGGCTTGCTCATAGTAGTTGCTGGGGGGGCTGTCGGCGTCGTGTTACATGCCGCTGTAAGCGTGAGCGCCAAGATGGCTGTGGTGGCTCTCATGAAACCCTCTTCGATACCTCGGCGAAGGAATCGATGGTCTCTTCTCTAGCTCCACTCATTGTCCCCCGTACGGTCTCCCTAAGCGTGACCAGATCGACATTGTTCACTTTGCACCAGCGAATGAAGTCCTGAAGCTGAGCATCAGTCCAAGGTACTGGAACAATCTTACCGTTCTCGGTGAATTTCGCACCGTCCATGGTTTTCGGGTCGTATTTCAGGTGAGTGGCGGTGGAGGTGACGAGCATCTGGCTGACCAGCCGGTAGAAGGGGTCCTCCTGGGCCACCCTGCTGCTCTCGGTGTTGCGGTCCTGGGAGTGGTCGCCCACCTGCTCGAAGATCAGGTCTCCGATCTTCGAGGAGACCTTCCCGTCCACGTAGCCGGCGGTGGTGGGCGAGATACCGAACTTCTCCAGGTAGCCGGAGATCGTCACCCAGCCAAGCCCGTCGTCGATCCAGCTCTTGATCTTCTCGTTCTCGGCCTTCGTGGCGTCGGCCGGAGCGGCCGCCAGTTCGGTGCGCAGGGCCAGGAGCCGTCCGATCTCCTTCGCATAGATGATGACGTCGTCATCGGAGCCGGTCATGGAGCGTTGCTCCATCGCTATCCGCAGTCGTCCGATATGGGCCTTCATCAGCGTTTCGAAGGCCTGGTCGTCCTGGACGGTGGCGGCGATGACCGCCAGGAGCAGGCGGGCCCGCTCGGGGGCGTCGGCTTCGAATGAGGTTCCGGCGATGTCAAGCTGGGTCGTCACGTCATCGAGATGCGCGAGGAGGACGTGGGCCATCGCTGTGCGAAGGCCGGAGAGCTGGTTGAGCTGACCGAGGTCATCAACTATCAGTGTGTGGCCTTCGCCGTACTCGAGATGGGCGAGAGCATCCGCGCCGTACACCTGCTGGATCTCGGTGAACAGCGTGCCGGAGACCTCGTCGGACCCGGCGGCGGCTGCGTTGATCGCAGTACCGAGCGCGGAGCCCCGGTCGCTCGCGGCCCAGGCTTCTCTGCGCGTGTGCAGCAGGTAGTACAGGTTCGTGTTCTCCGCGTTGGCCGGGGTGTGGTCGAGGAGCACCTGGGCGCCTAGGCGGGAAGCCCCGGCAGCGGTGAGCAGCCCGATCAGGTAGTCGCCGGGGGCGGTCTCCGCTTGGCCGGGCTGGTCGAGGAGGGTGCCCAGGTCGGTGAGGGCGGCGACGTCGGGGATCGGTTTCCAGCTTGAGGTCGGTTGCTGCCGGGAATAGTCGATCATGTCGCGGCCGACCGTGCGCAGGAACGCCTCGGAGTAGCGGACGGTGCCGCCGGTGGCTGCGAGGATCGCGCCGAGGCCCTGGTAGCCGGCGTACTGGGGGGATCGGGACGGGAAACCGGTCTGGCCGGCCGCTTGGAGATCGGTGAGGAACCGGTTGCCGACATAGCCGGGGCCGAGCGGCCGGGTTCCGGCCGCCAGCGCCTTGCCGAGGAGGGCGAGCGCGGCCCGGGTCTGCTCGGCGCTCGTGCCCGGCCTTCCCTCGGCCTGGTTCAGGCGCAGCTGATGAGCGAGCTTGACCGGCAGCTGCACCAGATCCAGGGGACCGAGCTTGTCCAGCAGCGCCTTGGCGAACCACGGATTGCCGGCCAGGTCCTGGTAGTTCTCGAGGTCGGCCAGGGCCCGGCGGTCCCCGGCCATCGCCTTCGTGAACAGCTCCGCCGCCTGGTAACCGCTGACCATGCCCTGCTGGTCGCCGAGCCGGTCGGGGAACTTCACGAACGTCCCCTCGGTCACACACGCGACCATGGCCAGCTTCTGGGCGTCGAGGTCGTGGGCGAGCCGGTGACGGCGCTTGAGGTCGGGACCGGCCTCGTTGGCCCACCGGGCGATGCGGGCGATCTCCAGCGCGGGTGCGGTGTCCACACCCGCGGTGGACAGCGCCTTGTAGAGCTGCTGAGCCAGCTGCTCGAGGTCCGGACCTGACCGGTTCATGATGTCCGTCAATTGGTCGAACATTGCGAGCTGAACGCCGCAGGTGCCGGGATCGAGCCAGCCGTCTCCGCTCATGCGCTCACCCCCGGTACGTGCGGAACACCGGCGACCTTGTGGATCAGGGAGTCGGCCGCCTTCTGGAGCTGCGCCTGAAGTGACCTGTGGTTCCGCTGCACCTCACGGTCGAAGGCCCGTCCCGACGGGCCCACCCAGGCCTTGCCGTCCATCAGCCTGGCGGCCGTGAACAGCTGGTTCCAGTGCTGGTCCGACAGGTCCCGCACGGTGTTGAGAATGACGATCAACTCGAAAGTGTCAGCCATGATGCCCCCGCAACATCTTATGATCCTGACCTGTCGGCTACGGAGAGCGCACCGAATCCGGTCTTCTCAATTTTTCGTCCGGTTCCGGTCAGCTCACAGTCCAAACTAAAGGGAGCGCTCTTCTGGAGAGGTCTGTCTGCTGCGATGAGACGTGATTGAGATGTGTGACCAGGGTGCGAATCGGTCGCCACCGGCATGGGGGATCTGATGGACATCAGCGCGGTCATGGTCATGGTTGCGCAGGTGGCGGCTCAGCGGACCCGCTCCCGGCAACGTGCGGACACGGCGAAGAAGTGCTGGGGATCTGGCAGTCAAATGGTCACCTATCGATACGATTTTGACCTTCATCGACCATTACGTCGGGGAAATATGTGCTGGGATCCGCTTCAATCTCGCGCCACTTCTCACCGGTTCCGCCTCAACAGATCCTTCGACGAAATGACGGTGACAGAGCAAAGTGCCCCCTGCCGGGACCCGGCAGGGGGCACGTTCGAGAGCGGTCAGGCCTTGGTGAGGCCGATGCGCTGCGCGGCGGCGGCGGAGTCGGGGTGGCCGATGGCCAGGCCGGTGCCCGCGTCGAAGAAGTGCAGGCGTTTGGTGTCGATGCCGAGCTCCAGCACGGAGCCGGCCTTCACGTGGGAGCGGGCATTGACGCGCGCGGTCCACAGGGCCTTGTTCTCCAGGAGCGGCAGAGTCACGGCTTCCTCCTCGCCCTCGGTGGCGTCGCTGGCCAGGTCGGCGGTGTCCTTGTGGACGACCGGCGGGGCGTCGATCGCGAAGATCGCGTTGATCTCGCTGCCGAGCTCCTCGGTGACGCTGGTGGTCACGGTGATCTGGGCCCAGTCCGGCTTGGCGTGCGCGGCGTCCTCGAAGTCCGAGGGGCGGATGCCGAGGATGAGGCGCTTGCCGACATAGGACTCCAGGCCGGCCTTGGCGGCGAGGGTGTCAGCCGGGACGGGCAGCTTGAAGCCGGCGAACGACACGTGCACGCCTTCGGTGTCACTGACCAGGTCGGCGTCGGCGAAGTTCATCGAGGGGGAGCCGATGAAGCCGGCCACGAACAGGTTCACCGGGTTGTCGAACAGCCGCGAGGGTGTGTCGACCTGCTGGAGCCTGCCGTCGCGCAGCACCGCGACGCGATCGCCGAGGGTCATGGCCTCGACCTGGTCGTGGGTGACATAGACGGTGGTGACACGGAGGCGCTCGTGCAGCTGGCTCAGGGAGGCGCGCATCGAGACGCGCAGCTTGGCGTCGAGGTTGGACAGCGGCTCGTCCATCAGGAAGGCCTGCGGCTCGCGGACGATCGCGCGGCCCATGGCGACCCGCTGGCGCTGGCCGCCGGAGAGCGCGGCGGGCTTGCGCTTGAGGTAGGGCTCGAGGCCCAGCATCTTGGCGGCATCGGCGACCCGGGACTTGATCTCGGGCTTGGGGGTGCCGCGCAGTTGCAGGCCGAAGGCGAGATTCTGCTCGACCGTCATGTGCGGGTAGAGCGCGTAGTTCTGGAACACCATCGCGATGTCGCGATCCTTGGGGGCCAGGTCGTTGACGATCCGGTCGCCGATGCTCAGGGTGCCGCCGCTGATGTCCTCGAGACCGGCCATCATGCGCAGTGCGGTGGACTTGCCGCACCCGGACGGGCCGACCAGCACCATGAACTCGCCGTCCTTGATCTCCAGGCTCAGATTGTCGACGGCCTTGACGCCGCCGGAGTAGATCTTGTCGATGCCGTCGAGGACGATCTTTGCCACCGGGGTTCCCCCATCAGAATGAATACGTTTCCAACAAACTTACTTAACGGATCCTGGGGTCTGTCAAGACCAGTTTGATCCGATCTGGGGTCACTCTGCAGGCTGGGAGTTCGTCTTGTCTAGACCCCGAAGGTCTAGACCATCCCGCATCGGTCCGAGATCCGGTACGATGGAATCGTTTCCATAGTGGACTGACATGGGAGTATCCCCGGATGGCCCCGGCGAATGTGACGATCAAGGATGTGGCGGCGGCCGCCGGAGTCGGCGTGGCCACCGTGTCCCGGGTGTTGTCGGGCACCGGCTCGGTCGCGCCCGCCACCCGGGAACGGGTCCTGGCCGTGGCCAAGGAGCTGCATTACCGGCCGAGCGCCCTGGGCCGGAGCCTCAAGACCCAGCGGACCGGCAGTGTGGGCCTGGTCATCCCGGATGTGTCCGACCCGTTCTGCGCCGAGTTCACCGCCGGCGTGCTGGCCTGCGCCCGCAACCTCGGCGAGCACGTCACCCTGGACGTCTCGCACGACGAACCGGCCGTGGAGGCCGAGATCGTCGACCGGATGGCCGAGCAGCGCGTCGACGGGATCATCGCGATGCCCGCACGGGGAGCCCCGGCCACCTGGCGCGCGGTGACCCGGATGGGCCTGCCGGTGGTCTTCGCCGGCCGCAGCGTCGACGAGCTCCCCGAGATCCCGGTGGTCCTCGCCGACGAGGCAGGGGGCGTGCGCTCGGTCGTGGAGTACCTGGTGGGCCTCGGTCACCGCAGGATCGCGTTCCTGGGCGGCCGGGCCGAGGTGACCAGCATGCGGCTGCGCGAGGAGGCGTTCCGGCTGACCCTCGCCGACCTGGGCGTGAGCGTGGACGGCGACCTGGTCGTCCGGGCCAGGCCCACCCGCGACAACGCCTATGCCGCCGCGGCGAGCCTGTTCATGCGCCGCCCCGACCTGACCGCGATCGTCGCCTCCAGTCATCAGCTGGGCGAGGCGACCGTCCTGGCCGCCCGTGAGCTCACCCTGCGCATTCCCGCGGACCTGTCCGTCGTGGTGATCGACGACGTGCCGTGGGCGGAATTGTGCGACCCGCCGTTGACCGTGGTGGCACGCCCGGCCCGGGACATGGGCTACCGGGCCTGCGAGATGCTCCTGCGCGCTCCCGACCGACGGGAGAACCGTCCCGTGGTGCTGCCGACCGAGCTGGTCGTCCGCTCCTCGTGCGCCCCGGTCCGGGCCGTCCGCGGAGCGCGGTAGTTCGCGTTCTGGTTACCGATGGGGGGAAATCGTCCCTGGGACGGTAGATTTCTGCACGTGGAGGACACAGACCGTCAGATCATGGTCCTGCTGGCTCAGGACGGCCGGATGAGTTTCACCGATCTGGCGAAGGAGACAGGCCTGTCGGTGTCGGCCGTGCACCAGCGGGTGCGCCGGCTGGAGAAGCGCGGGGCGATCCGCGGGTTCACCGCGATACTGGACCCCGAGGAGATCGGGCTGTCGCTCACCGCATTTATCTCGATCAAGCCGATCGACCCCGGCGCGCCCGACGACGCCCCGGAACTCCTCGCCCACCTCGACGCGATCGAGGCCTGCCACTCGGTGGCCGGTGAGGAGAACTACATCCTCAAGGTCCGGGTCGCGACCCCCGCAGCCCTCGAGGAACTCCTCAAGCAGATCCGCTCGGCCGCCAACGTCAACACCCGTACCACGGTCGTGCTCAGCACACCCTACGAGGCCCGCCCGCCGCGACTCTGAGGTCGGCCGCCCGAAGGTATCCGGGCAGTACGTCCGGCAGGGTCTGCCGGCGCCCCGGGTGAGGTCGATCACTTGCGTCTGCCCCAGACTCTGTTTTTACGTGCCGTGATCACGTCGGTCGCCTGTGCCCTGGCAGGGTGGGGGCGTGCTTGATCAGGGAGTGCTGGACAGACCGGTCGTGCTGGCGCAGCCGAGGCTGCGGGGGTTGCTGCACGCGGTGGCCTTCCCGCTGGCGCTGGTCGCGGGGATGGCGCTGATCACGTTCGGGCCGACGCTGACGGCTCGGCTGGCTGCGGCGGTGTACGTCCTGACCTCGGCGTTGCTCTTCGGGGTCTCGGCGGCCTTCCACCTGGGCCGCTGGTCGCCGCGGGTCAGCCTGCTGCTGCGGCGGTCCGACCACGCCAACATCTATCTGGTCACGGCCGGCACCTACATGCCGTTCGTGCTGCTCAGCATGGAGGGGAAGGTCCGGATACTGGTGCTCTGCCTGGTGTGGGGCGGGGCGACGGCCGGGATCGCGGTGCGGGTCCTGTGGACCGGAGTACCCCGTTGGACCTGTGTGGGGCTCTATCTGGCCCTGGGCTGGACGGCTGTGCTGTTCCTGCCGTATCTGCTGTACGGGGCGGGCCTGACCGCCACGCTGCTGGTGGTCGCCGGGGGAGTCCTCTACAGCGCGGGCGGGATCGTGTACGGCCTGCAGCGGCCGGACCCCTCGCCGGGCTGGTTCGGCTTCCACGAGATCTTCCACGCCTTCACGATCGCCGCCTACGCCCTGCACTACGCAGCCGTCTCCCTGGTTGTCTACGCCGCCCCCTGACCCGCCCGACCCTCGGCGGAAGCCGGGGGATGCTCGAGCGGAGAAGAACGCGGGGCCCGGGAGCCGGGGGTGTACCGGATCGTTCCGAGAGGAGTACTAGGAAGCCGCGACGACGAACGTGCTGTTGCCGAACCCGACCTGGTCGCCCGGGTGCACCGGGGCGGACCCGGTCACCCGCCAGCCGTTGATCCGGGTGCCGTTCATCGAGCCGAGGTCGCTGATCATCCAGCCGCGGTCGTCCTGGTAGATCTCGGCGTGGAACCGGGACACCGTCAGGTCGGTGAGCACGAAGTTGCAGCCGGGTGCGCGTCCCACCAGGATCCGG
>JBDSTJ010000385.1:0-3290 GCA_039928335.1 Streptosporangiaceae bacterium
GACCGAGGTGATCCGGGCGGCGTCGGTGGGTTTGAGCTCGCCGAACAGAGTGTCGAGCGCGTCGCCATAAACCATTCTGGCGCTGGCCATCAGCCGCTCGGGCGAGACCAGGTGGCGTGCGCCCTTCTCGTGGACGACGACCTCGGCCGAGGGGTACATCGTGGCGATGTCACCGACTCCGCCCGCGTGGTCGAGGTGGATGTGGGTCACCACGACCGAGGCGAGGTCGTCCCGGCCGACCCCGAGCGAGGTGAGAGCCTCCTGGACGATCGGCGCGGATCCGCTGGTCCCGGGCTCGATCAGGCACGGCCGGTCGCCCAGGATCAGGTAGCCGGCGGTGATCCCCCGATAGCCCGCCATCTGGGTGTCGATCTCGTAGACGTCGCCGCCCAGCGGTGTGATCAAGTTCGCCATACGGCTCACCCTAACAAGATCGAAGAGTTTTCCACAGGCACCGGAACGACGTTGGCGCGAATCTGCGAGGGTGCGGTGAAGGCTTGGGCGGAGGGAGAACGGACCTGAGGACGGGTGGGTGAACGACGTGGTGCAGGTCGTGGCGGCTGGCCGTGGACCGCCCCGGGGCAATGCGCCGAGGAGGGTGAGGTCTTCGCCTGTGTCTCCTTCGAGGAGGTGGCCGCGGCCTGACCCGCCGGGGTCCCTGCGGCTCAGCCCCCGGAGGGGTCCAGCAGCCGCATCACCAGGCCGGTGCGCGGTTTGGGCCCGAAGGAGGTCGACTTGCGCGGCACCCGCTCGCCCTCGGCGGCCAGCGCCATCACCTCGGGCACCGTCAGCGGGTTGAGGATCACTGCGGTGCCGTCCGTGCGGCGGGCCCGGGAGACCGCGTGGGCCGGGTCGTCGTGCACGACCTGGACGGTGTGCTCGTCGGCGGCGATCCGCCAGACGGCGGAGATCAGCAGCTCATCGAGGACCGCGGTGTTCAGGGCCCGCCAGCGGACGGACCGGCCGGCGGGCAGCGCCGCGGCCAGCAAGTCCGGGTCGGGGTCGCTGAGCAGCCACAGCCGTTCCCCGCCCGCGATGAGGAATCCCGACGATGCGGCCAGGACGGAGAGCGCGGAGTCCAGACCGCCCGGCAGTTCGGTCACCTTGAAGGCGGTCCTGGCCTGTTCGATGGCTTCGAGCGGAGGCAGACCCGGCAGTACGCGGTGGATGGCACCCAGATGGGGCGGATAGCGCACAGAATCGACCAGAAAGGCCAGACCATAGTCCCAGGGTCCGGAACCGTCCTGCGTCGCCTGAAAAGCCCGATAAGCCGCATACCGGTGGTGTCCGTCGGCGATCAGGGCCTGCCGGGGCCGCAACTCCTCGGCGATCACGGCGAGTCGGGCCGGATCGGTCAGCCGCCAGAGCCGGTGCCGATAGCCGTCGTCGGCCACGACCTCCAGGACCGGCGGGTCATCCGCGGCGACCCCGTCGACGATCTCGCCGGCCGCGGTCCCGCCGGCATAGGTGAGGAAGATCGGTTCGAGGTTGGCGCGGGTGGCCTCCATCAGCGTGAGCCGGTCGCGCACCGGCCCCGGATAGACGTCCTCATGCGGAAGGATCACCCGGTCCGCCTCGGCCCTGAGCCCGACCGCCCCGATCAGGCCCCGCTGCAGGGATGAGGGCCCCTCCTCCTCGTACACATAGAGGGCCGGTTCCTCGTCCTCGGTGAGCGCACCGGAGGCCAGCCAGTCGTCCATCAGTTCGCGGGCCCGCCCGTGGTCGCGCAGTGGCAGGGTGAGCTGGACGATGTTGTGGCGGTCACTGGCGCGCAGCTTCGCCAGGTCCTCATCGTCGATCAGGTCGTACGGTGGGCAGGTGACCGCCTCAAGGCCCCCGACGACCGCGGGTGCGAACCGAACACCGCGGAACGGCGCCAGCTCCAGGCCCGTCGGGAGATGAGAGGTGTCCATTGTGGGCATGTTAGGGAAGAAGTCGCATGGGAGGTGCACATCTTGGTTCAAGGTTCGGGAGAGCCCGTCGATTCCACCCCGACGGACTCCACACGAGCAGAAACAGATTCGACCGCCAACAGCCCTGAGGGCGACGTCTATGACTGGTATCACAGGGGCCTTGAGCTCCTGACCGCGGGAAGCCCCGCCGCAGCGGTCCAGTTGCTGCTCAGAGCGGTGGAGGCTGAGCCGCAGTCGCCCAGCATCCGGGAGGCCCTGGGCCGGGCGCTGTTCGGGGCGCGGTACTTCGGGGAGGCTGCCGAGAGCTTCCGGTGGATCATCGAGGACAATCCATCCGAGGACTATGCCCGGTTCGGGCTGGGCCTGGCGCTCAGCCGACTGGGCCGGTTCGAGGCCGCGGTGGAGCACTTGGCGCTGGCCGTGGCGATGAGGCCGGAGAACGCGGACTACGCCTCGGCGTTGCGTCATGTCCGGGCCACACTCAATTCACGCACACAGGGGACCCCATAGATGCTGATCGACTCCTACGACGTCGCTCTGCTCGACCTGGACGGTGTCGTCTACGCGGGCCATCGGCCGATCAAGAACGCCGCAGCGGCGCTGGCCAAGGCCCGCGCCGCCGGCATGCGGCTGGCCTTCGTCACCAACAACGCCTCACGCACGCCCAGTTCGGTCGCGGCCCTGCTGTGCTCGGTGGGGGTTCCCGCCGAGGTCGAGGACGTCGTGACCTCCGCGCAGGCGGCCGCCCGCCTGCTGGCCGAGCAACTCCCCGCAGGGTCCAAGGTCCTGGTCGTGGGCGGCATGGGCCTGCGGCAGGCCCTCTACGCGCGGGGCCTGCGGCCGGTCTCGACCGCGTCGGAACGTCCCGCCGCCGTGGTTCAGGGCTTCGATCAGCACCTGTGCTACGGGCTGCTCGCCGAAGGCGCCCAGGCCGTGCAGCAAGGCGCCCTGTTCGTCGCGTCCAACCGGGACCTGAGCATCCCCGCCGGTTCCGGCCCGCCACGCCCCGGAAACGGGGCCCTGACCGAGGTCATCCGCGCCTCCACCGGCGTCGACCCCATCGTCACCGGCAAACCCGAGCCGCCACTCCACCGCGAGAGCATCCTCAGAACCGGCGCCGAGCGCCCGCTGATCGTCGGGGACCGGCTCGACACCGACATCGAGGGCGCCCACAACGGCGGTGCGGACAGCCTGCTGGTCTTCACCGGAGTGACCGACCCCCTCATGGCCCTCACCGCCGTGCCCGAGCACCGCCCCACCTATCTGGCAGCCGACCTCACCGGCCTCCTGATGGACCACCCCGCGGTGCGGGCGGACGGCGACTCCCACACCTGCGAAGGCTGGACCGCCACCTGGGACTGGGGCCACCTCGAACTG
>JBDSTJ010000386.1:0-5579 GCA_039928335.1 Streptosporangiaceae bacterium
TCCTCGGCAAGGACGTCAAGACCTCCTATTCGACGCTGCACGCCCCGGCCTACAACGGCGGCAACGGCTACGGCGGCCCCTACACGCTGCCCGGGAACGCCGACTACTCCAACGACTTCCACGTCTGGGCCGCCCACTGGACCAGCACCGGCATCACGTTCTCCCTGGACGGCCAGACCGTCTTCACCGCCGCCAAGTCCACGGTCGAGGCGACCCGCGGGCCATGGGTCTACGACCACCCGTTCTACCTGATCCTGAACCTCGCCGTCGGCGGGGACTGGCCCGGCTCACCGGACGCGAGCACCCCGTTTCCCTCGAAGATGCTCATCGACTACGTGCGTGTCTACCAGTGATCGTCCTTCCCACCCTGGAGTCCCCATGTCCCATGCCCCACCCGTCTCCAGACTGCTGGTCCTCGCGGCAGTCCTCATCACCCTGTTCGGCCTGACCGAGGCGGTCGACCCCAGCACCGCCCGAAGCGCCGACACGCCGATCTCCCAGGGCAGGCCGGCCCTCGCGTCCTCGGTTGAGAACGGCGGCACCCCCGCCCTGGCCGCCGTCGACGGCAACCCCGGCACCCGTTGGTCGAGCGCCGCCGCCGACCCGCAGTGGCTGCAGGTCGACCTCGGTTCGAGCGTCTCGTTCAACCAGGTCGTCCTCACGTGGGAGGCCGCCTACGCCACCGCGTTCCAGATCCAGACGTCCGCCAACGGCACCAGCTGGACGACCGTCCACACCACCACCAACGCCACCGGCGGGAACCAGACCCTCAACGTCTCCGGCACCGGCCAGTACGTCCGGCTCTACGCGACCGCGCGGGCCACCCAGTGGGGCGTCTCGCTCTGGGAGTTCCAGGTCCTCAGCGCCCTGCCGCCGAACGTGGTGCGGGTCGCGGAGTTCCTGGCCGACTGCCCGTTCACCCACCGGCTGCCCGACGACCCGATCATCTTCCCCGGGTTGCCCGGCGCCTCGCACATGCACAGCTTCTTCGGCAACACCTCGACCAACGCCTCATCGACGCTGCAGAGCCTGCAGAACGCGCCGAGCAACTGCAACCCCACGACCGACGTGTCGTCCTACTGGGTGCCGACCCTCTACAACAACGGGGTGGCGGTCGAGCCGACCGGCACCACGTTCTACTACCTCGGTGAGGGCGTCCGCGACGACCTCATCGCCCAGACCCAGCCACTGCCGCTGGGTCTGCGCATCGTGGCGGGCAACGCCAAGGCCACCGCACCGGACGCGACCAGCAACGCCCGCTGGTCCTGCCTGCACGCGGGCGAGGTCGGCTCCTCGAAGAACTTCGTGAACTGCCCGGCCGGCACGATGCTGGAGTCCTACCTGGACTTCCCGCAGTGCTGGAACGGTGTGGACCTCGACTCGGCCGACCACAAGAGTCATATGGCCTATCCGGTCGCGGCCGCGTGTCCGGCCTCCCACCCGGTGATGGTGCCGAAACTGCGGCAGGTGCTCAGGTATCCCGTCTCCGGTGACCCGTCGCACTTCGCGCTGGCCTCCGGACCCGGCTACACCATGCACGGCGACTTCTTCAACGCCTGGCCCGTGGCGGAGATGGAGCGCCGGGTCCGCGACTGCATCCGTCCGATCATCAAGTGCGGGGCCGACGGGCACCCGTAACCCCCACCGCCAGCCGAAAGGAACCACCATGAGGGCGGCCACCCTGTGCCTCGCACTGATCCTGCTCACCGCGGGATGCGCCGAACCTGCGACGCAGGTGGCCGCCCAGCACCACCACGGGGTGGCCGCCACCTTCAGCGCCACTGACGCCGGCTGGCTCCAGCTGATGATCCCGATGGACGAGCAGGCACTCAAGCTGCTGGCGCTCGTCCCGTCCAGGTCCAAGAACCCGGCGCTCGTCGCCCTGGCCGCCGCGCTCGCCACCGCGCACCGGGCCGAGCTGGGCCGGCTGCGCGACCTGCGCACCCGGATGGCGTTGGGTGACACCAACCCGCACGAGGGCCACACCATGCCGGGCATGCTCAACGCCGACGGCCTCCAGACCGTCGCCCGCAACAGCGGGCCCGCGTTCGACGCGCTGTTCCGCACCCACCTGAAGGCCCATCTCGACCAGTCGGCGCAGGTGTCGCGCAGCGAGGAGACGGCTGGCGGCCACCCGTCGGCCCGGACGCTGGCGGCCGCGCTCACGAAGTCCCGCGCCGATCAGCTCACCGCACTGGGCCGGCTCGACTGACCCACCCTGGAACGCGTGTCGAGCGACGACCCGCTGCTGCGGACCGGCTGAGAAAAACTCCCTTGCCCTGCGTTTACCTTCCCTTGATCCTCGTGTTACCCTAGGTCACGTGTCAATGACACAGTGTTACCTCATGGGCCTGCTCCGGCTCTTGGCCACACCCCTCTGCCAGATCTCCCCGCGCTGACGGGCATGCCGGACCACCCACCCGACAGGCCCACGAAACCCCACGTCAGGAACGGAATCCCCGCATGAACGCACGCAGACGCTCCCTCGCCCTGGCCGCCCTGACCTCTGGGCTGATGGTCGGCGGCTCCGCGGCCCTCGGCACCGGCGCACTCGCCGACACCAGCGGCGAAGGCGGCCTCCTCAGCGGCAACCAGATCATCGCTTCGATCACCGCGCCGATCGACCTGAGCGGCAATGCCGTCACCGTCCTCGGTGAGACCGAGGCCGCCGCCCAGGGCAGCACCGTGGCCGAGCAGGACGACCCGCCCCAGCTCAGCACCTCCGGCGACAACGGCACCCTCAGCGGCAACCAGGTCTTTGCGCCGATCCAGATCCCCATCAACGCCTGCGGCAACGCGGTCGGGATCGCCGGCGAGGCCGAGGCGGGCTGCGAGGTCGAGGTGAAGACCTCCTCGGGCGGTGGCGGTCACCACGCTGGCGGACACGGTGGCGGTGGCGGTGGTGATGGTGATGATGAACACGACGGGGGCGACTCCGGCGGCGGGAACAACGACGGCTCGACCGGCGGCGGTTCCCACGGCGGCGGGCCCGATGGCGGTGGCGGTGGCGGCAGCAGCACCGGGACGAGCTCGCACGACAACACGGGCATCGGAGCCGCGGCGGTTCCGGCGCACAGCAACGCCAACACCCACCAGGACAAGGGCGGCCTCCCCCGCACGGGAGCGCCCACATCGCTGCTCGCCGGACTGGGCGCCTCGGCGCTCGCGGCCGGCGCGATCCTCATGACGATCGGCCGGCGCCGCCGGACCGGTGCCGCGGAGGGAGGAACCGCCACGAGCTGACCCGAATCCAGTGCCTGCCGGTCCGCGGTGAGACCCCTCCGCGGACCGGTTTCGCTAGGCCCGGGCGGCGCTGAGCGCCTGCGCCTCGGCGACGATCCTGCGCTCGACGTAGAAGGCCAGGAACGGCACGAAACCGGCCGCCACCATGAGCAGCATCTTCTGCAGCGGCCAGCCGGTCTTCTGCCAGAGGTTGAACGCGAACACGAGATACACCATGTACAGGAACCCGTGGATCGGCGAGATGATCCCCGACGCCGCCGGCATGTCCGCCAGGTACCGCAGCGGCATCCCGACGAAGCAGACGAGCAGCAGCATGACACCGACCACGAGGGCCAGGACGCGGTACCGGTTGATGGCGGCTTCCACTGATCAGAACCTTCCGGACGTACTAGCGGGAGCGGGAGTTGAGCCGGGTGAGGTAGCGGTTGTAGGCCGCCAGGTCCGGGTTCTCGTCCTCAGCCTCCTTGATCAGTTCGAGTTCGGTGGGCGGCCGCACCGGCTCGGCGTCGGGATCCTCGACCTCGGCCGGCTTCCTGGCGTCGGCGAGGTCGTCCCGGATCATCTTCACCCACATGACCACGATGAAGATCGAGAACAACGGCCACTCGAAGGTGTATCCCCAGCTGCGGGAGTTGCCCTCCTGGGCACGCGCCAGCTGCCACCACCCGAACGCGAGGAACGCGGTGAACAGGGTGAGGGCCAGGGCATGCAAGCCCAGCCAGGCAGGAGTAAAGAACCTTCGCACGATGACGAGGGTACCCCTGCCTCCCCGGACTCCGCCCGCGCCCCCGAGGAAGAGTGGACCGCGAGCATCCCGCTGACCGTCGCCGACCACGGGAACTTCTCGGCCCGGCGCCTCGCCGCGGCCCGGCGGTGCTCCGCCGTCCACGACACGATCTCGGCCACCCCGTCGGCGAAACCCGCCGGGGTCACCGCGACCGCGAGGCCCGCGCCCGGAACCAGGAGTTCACCCGCCGCGCCCTGGCAGGCCGCGGCCACCGGCGTCCCGCAGGCCAGGGCCTCGAGAACGGCGAGACCGAAAGACTCGACCGGGCACGTGGCCAGGGCCACGTCGGCGGTCCCGAGCAGCTGCGCGATCGCGGCGCGGGACCGTACATGCCCGTGGAAGGTCACCGGCAGGCCGGCGGACCGTCTGTGCAGGACGTCGGCGAGATCCCCGTCGCCGATCATGTCGAGGCGCGCGTCCAGGCCGCGCCGCCGCAGTTCCCGGAGGGTTTCGATCGCCAGGTCCGGGCGTTTCTCGGCGGAGAGCCGACCCAGATGCACCAGGTGTATCGCCGGACGACGCCCGGTGCCCGCCGGCCGGAAGACTGAGAGATCCACGCCGAGGGGCACCCGGTGCACGGACGGGGCACCGACCCGGTGGAACTCGGCGGCGGCGAACGCAGAGGTGACCACGATCGCGTCGAAGGCCCTGGCCAGGCGGCGGTTCCACAGGTCGGCTCCGCCCTCCAGGGGCGCCCAGCGCGGCAGCCGGTGGGCGAGGATCGCGTCGAGCCTTTCGTGCGACAAGAGCACGGACCGTACGCCGTGTCTCCTGGCCCAGCAGGCCGCGACCGCGAGAGTGGCCTTGTCGGAGACCTCGATCACGTCGGGTCTCAGCTGGCCCAGGACCCTGAGCACCGGGCGGGGATCGAGGACGAGCCGGTAGCCGGGAGCGACCGACGGGCCGGGAACCGTGATCAGTGTCCCCGTCTCGGCCTCGTGCCGGGAGTGCGAACGGCCCGGGATGACCAGTACGCGCTCGTGGCCTGCCTCGAGATACCCTCGGCCAAGCGCGTCCACCGCGGTCCGCAGGCCGCCGGACACCGGGCTGTAGAGGTTGGCGAGCTGAACGATCCTCAAGCGCCCACCAGGGCAGCGTAGGTCAGCGGCCGGCCGCCCGCCGCGAGCGCGGTCCCGATCGCGGTGAGCGCCGCCTCCCGCAGGCCCGGCCGGCCGAGGTCGGCCGGGTGGAGGGCGATCCGGAACGGGATCCGCGCCCGGGAGAACCCCCGGGACGCCGCGACCATGAGCCGCGCGCCGGTCCGCTCGCCGGTGCCGCCGGGCCGGTGCGACAGGGCGGGCATCCGCCGGGCGGTACCCGCGCGGAGATCATGAACGGCCAGCTGGCTGGTCCAGTACCGGAACCCCAGCCCGGCCAGGGCACGCCGGGACCCCGGCGACGCCAGCCAGCCGGGCGGGGTGAAGCCAGTGACGCTGATCCCGGCCGCGTCCAGGACCGTCAACCCGGCCCTGAGCCTCGCCTGGGCCTCCGCCTCGGTCAGGGACCAGAACTCCCACGCCCCCCGGGCCAACAGCTGGTTGACCTGACG
>JBDSTJ010000387.1:0-11530 GCA_039928335.1 Streptosporangiaceae bacterium
AAAGAAGGCGCCATCGAGATCGAGGGCGTTGTTGTCGAGTCCCTTCCGAACGCCATGTTCCGGGTGGAACTGGACAACGGGCACAAGGTCCTCGCGCACATCAGCGGCAAGATGCGGATGCACTACATCCGGATTCTTCCTGACGACCGTGTCGTGGTGGAGCTTTCGCCCTACGACCTGACTCGCGGGCGCATCGTCTACCGCTACAAGTAACCGCCAACTGGGGTTGCCTTCTCCGCCTTGGCAGGCGGGGATGACCCTGCAATCTAGGAGACCCAGTGAAGGTCAAGCCGAGCGTCAAGAAGATCTGCAGCAAGTGCCGCGTCATCCGCCGGCATGGCCGCGTCATGGTGATCTGCCAGGACCCGCGCCACAAGCAGCGCCAGGGCTAGGACAACTGAAACAACGCGCAGCAGCTCCAGCCGTAGGGAATTCTTCTCGTCCGGCTGTTGTGACCCCCGGTCGGAGGCCGGGGCCCGCACCTGGGCAGGGACGGGACCGCCGCGCGTAGGACCTCCGCCAACACGAAGGGACACTGCCCGCAGATGGCACGTCTCATGGGCGTCGACCTCCCGCGCGAAAAGCGCCTAGAGGTCGCACTCACCTACATTTTCGGCATCGGCCGCACCCGCGCGCTGGCGACCCTCGCTGCCACCGGTATCTCCGGTGACATCCGGGTCCACCAGCTCTCCGACGAGCAGCTCGTTCCGCTCCGCGACTGGATCGAAGCGAACTACAAGATCGAGGGTGACCTGCGCCGCGAGGTCCAGGCCGACATCCGGCGCAAGATCGAGATCGGGTGCTACCAGGGCATCCGTCACCGCCGCGGGCTCCCCGTGCACGGTCAGCGCACGCAGACCAACGCGCGTACCCGCAAGGGCAAGAAGAAGACCGTGGCCGGCAAGAAGAAGGCCGGCAAGAAGTAACCCCACGCGGGTGACTTCATGCCAGGTCGCCAGCCACCAAGTCCGATGACCTCAGGAGTTTCAAAAAGCAATGCCTCCTAAGAGCCGCCTGGGCGCACCCAAGAAGCTGCGCCGCAAGGAAAAGAAGAACGTCGCTCACGGGCACGCCCACATCAAGAGCACGTTCAACAACACGATCGTCTCGATCACCGACCCGTCCGGCAACGTGATCGCGTGGGCCTCGTCCGGCCACGTGGGGTTCAAGGGCTCGCGTAAGTCCACCCCGTTCGCCGCTCAGCAGGCCGCCGAGAACGCCGCACGTCGCGCCATGGAGCACGGCATGCGCAAGGTCGACGTCTTCGTGAAGGGCCCGGGTTCGGGCCGCGAGACCGCGATCCGGTCGCTCCAGGCGACCGGCCTCGAAGTGGGCTCGATCCAGGACGTCACCCCCGTTCCGCACAACGGCTGCCGCCCGCCGAAGCGCCGTCGGGTCTGAGGAAGAGAAGAGATATGGCTCGTTACACAGGCGCAGACTGCAAGCTCTGCCGTCGCGAGAAGACCAAGCTGTTCCTCAAGGGCAGCAAGTGCTACGGGCCCAAGTGCCCGATCGAGATCCGTCCTTACCCGCCGGGTGAGCACGGCCGCGGTCGGCCGAAGGAGTCGGAGTACCAGCTTCAGCTTCGGGAGAAGCAGAAGACCCGCCGCATCTACGGCGTGCTGGAGAAGCAGTTCCGTAACTACTACGAGACTGCCAACCGCAAGTCCGGCAAGACCGGTGAGAACCTCCTGACCCTGCTCGAGCGTCGTCTCGACAACGTGGTCTACCGGGGTGGCTTCGCCAAGTCCCGGGACGCCGCGCGTCAGGCCATCCGCCACGGCCACATCCTGGTCAACGGCAAGAAGGTCGACATCCCCTCGTTCCTCGTGAGCGAGCGGGACATCATCGAGATCCGCGCCAAGTCGCTGGAGATGACGCCCTTCGTCGTCGCCCGCGCCGAGGCCGCCGACTCCGGCGGCACGCCGCCGGCCTGGATCGAGGTCGTTCCGGACCGCATGCGGATCCTGGTGCACAGCATTCCGGTGCGCCAGCAGATCGACACGCAGGTCCAGGAACAGCTGATCGTCGAGCTCTACTCCAAGTAGCGCTCCGGCCCCCGGAGGGTGCTTCGGCACCCTCCGGGGGCATCAACATGTTCTGGCCGTCAAATAGCGGGCGGCCCAGGAAAGAAGTGAGTCACTCATGCTCATCGCACAGCGCCCGTCCCTCGTCGAAGAGCAGGTCGACGAGTTCCGCTCCCGGTTCGTCATCGAGCCGCTCGAGCCCGGCTTCGGCTACACGATCGGCAACTCGCTGCGTCGTACCCTGCTGTCGTCCATCCCCGGCGCCGCTGTCACCAGCATCCGCGTCGAGGGCGTCCTGCACGAGTTCGCCACCGTGCCGGGCGTCAAGGAAGACCTGATCGACGTCATCCTCAACCTCAAGCAGCTCGTGGTCTCCTCCGAGCACGACGAGCCGGTCGTCATGTACCTGCGCAAGCAGGGACCGGGCGAGGTCACCGCCGCGGACATCGCGCCGCCGGCGGGCGTCGAGGTGCACAACCCCGACCTCAAGATCGCCACGCTGAACAGCAAGGCGAAGCTGGAGATGGAGCTGACGGTCGAGCGTGGCCGCGGCTATGTCTCCTCGGTGCAGAACAAGCAGGTCGGCCAGGAGATCGGGCGCATCCCGATCGACTCGATCTACTCGCCCGTCCTCAAGGTGACGTACAAGGTCGAGGCCACCCGGGTCGAGCAGCGCACCGACTTCGACCGGCTGATCCTGGACGTCGAGACCAAGCACTCGATGCTGCCGCGGGACGCCGTCGCCTCCGCCGGCAAGACCCTGGTCGAGCTGTTCGGCCTGGCCCGCGAGCTCAACGTCGAGGCCGAGGGCATCGACATGGGCCCGTCGCCGACCGACGCCGCGCTCGCGGCCGACCTGGCGCTGCCGATCGAGGAACTGAACCTCACGGTCCGGTCCTACAACTGCCTCAAGCGCGAGGGCATCCACTCCGTGGGTGAGCTCGTGGCCCGCTCCGAGCAGGACCTCCTCGATATAAGGAATTTCGGGGCGAAGTCCATCGAAGAGGTCAAGCAGAAGCTGCACGACATGGGCCTGTCCCTCAAGGACAGCCCGCCCGGATTCGACCCGACCGCCGCTGCCGACGCCTATGGCGACGGCGACGACGAGTCGTATGCGGAGACCGAGCAGTACTAGTCCCCAGGACGCCCGGTACCTGACCGGCCGGGCGCCACTACTCACCAGTACCTCGTACGGCTGGTGCAGAAAGCGAGCACGTCATGCCGAAGCCCGCGAAGGGTGCCCGCCTCGGCGGGAGTGCCTCTCACGAGAAGCACATCCTGTCGAACCTGGCCACCCAGCTGTTCGAGCACGGCCGGATCACCACGACCGAAGCGAAGGCCCGCCGCCTCCGCCCGGTCGCGGAGAAGCTGATCACCAAGGCGCGCAAAGGCGACATCGCCTCCCGTCGTGAAGTGATCAAGACGATCCATGACAAGAACATCGTGCACCGTCTGTTCGCCGAGATCGGCCCGCACTTCGTGGACCGTCCCGGCGGCTACACCCGGATCACCAAGATCATGCCGCGCAAGGGCGACAACGCCCCGATGGCGGTCATCGAGCTGGTGGCCGAGCAGGTGTCCGGGGTGACCGTGAGCAAGACCGCCGAGGCTCCCGCCGAGGCTGTCGACACCGCGGCTCCCGAGGTCGTCCAGACCCCGGCCGAGGAGCCCGAGACCCACGAGACCAACGAGGTCGTCGAGGCCGAGGACCCGAAGGCCGAGAAGGCCAAGTAAAGGCCCAGCCTTTACTGGAGCCCGTCATCCCCGCGAGGGGGTGGCGGGCTCGATCGTTTGAAAGACTGGACCTCCTCATGACCTCACTGACGAAGGCGGCTCGGGAACACAATGACGGCGTTGGTACGGATCCGGCTCGACATCAGCTATGACGGGTCGGAGTTCGCAGGGTGGGCACGGCAGCCGGGACAGCGCACCGTGCAGGGAGTGCTGGAGGACGCGCTGGCCCGGGTCATGCGGCTGGACCCCGGTCCGGTGCTGACCGTCGCGGGCCGGACCGACGCGGGCGTGCACGCGGGCGGCCAGGTCGCCCACGTGGTGGTGCCGGTGGCGGCCTACACCCAGGTCAACGGGATGATGCCGCGCAGGCTCGCGGGGCTGCTGCCGGCGGACGTCCGGGTCACCAGGGTCACCGTCGCCCCCGACGGCTTCGACGCCCGGTTCTCCGCGCTGCGCCGCCGCTATGACTACCGCGTCTGCGACGACCCGGTCGGGGTCCCGCCGCTGCAGAGGCATGACACCGTCTGGCACCCCCGGCCGCTGAACCTCGACCGGATGAACGCCGCAGCGGCCCTGCTCACCGGCGAACACGACTTCGCGGCGTACTGCAAGAAGCGCGAGGGGGCCACGACGATCCGCAGGCTGCTGCGGTATGAGTGGGAGCGCCGCGGCGAACGCCTCGCGGTCGCCACCGTCGAGGCCGACGCGTTCTGCCACTCGATGGTCCGGGCGCTGGTGGGCGCGCTGCTGTCGGTCGGCGACGGGCGACGCGAGGTGGAGTGGCCGGCCCAGGTCCTGCTCGCCGGCGTCCGCGACTCGGCCGTCAAGGTCGCACCCGCGCACGGCCTGTCCCTCGCGGAGATCAGTTACCCCCTGGACGCGGACCTCGCCGCCCGCGCCGTGCAGACCCGCCGCGTCCGCACTCTCGGGGCCCCACCGCTCAGCACCGACACCCCCGCCTGAGCTCGGTCAGCGGGCCTTGAGCGGGCCGTTGAGGTAGCCGATGAAGTCCTTGGCGACCTGGATCAGGGCCGGATCGTCGGGCTTGGCCTCGGTCCCGTCGAGGTACTGGACATAGGCGTAGATGATGTACCGGCCGTAGGTGGTGCTGCCGGCGTGGCCGCCACCATCCACCAGCGCCTGGGTGCGCTTGCCGGGCATGCCCTTGAACCAGGCGAGGTTGGCGGGGTCGCCTGCCTTGCTGGTCCGGATCGCCGCGGCCTTGGTGGGCATCGCGACGACGCCCGCGGTGACGCCGACCTTCTTGTTCCTGGTGACGAACGTGCCGCGCACGACACCCTGGCACTTGGCTCTGACCAGTGCCGCGGCCATCGCTCCGCTGGCCGCGTAGTCGCAGCGCTTGTTGAGCGACTTGTAGTCCTGGAGGAACAGCGAGTTGGACAGCTGCACCCGCTTGACCGGGAAGATCTCGCGGATCGTCAGTGGCTTCGGGTCGGTCCGGTAGTCGTCGATCGCGGGTCCGCCGGGCAGCGAGCCCGCCACCGGGGGCGGCGTGCTCGGGGCGGGGGCCGTCGGGGTGACCGAGGCCGCCGGTGCCGGCTGGCTCGGGGCCGCGGCCTTCGGCTTCTCGGCCGGGTCGTCGGACCCGGCGAAGACCAGGAAACCCACGAAACCGGCGACCATGGCCGACACCAGCACGAACACGGCGAGCCACAGCGGTTGGCGGCTGCGCGGCTTCGTGCCCGGCTGGGGCGGCTTGATCGCCTTGGCGGGTGCGGCCTTGACCGGAGTGCTCTCGATCTCCTGCTGCTCGTGCAGCGGAACCGGAGTGAGGATGGCCAGTACGGTCTTCGCCGCGATCGTCTCCGCCGGGGTGGGCTCCACCACGGCGAGGGTCTGCGGCGGCAGGATCGCCGCGGGCACCAGCACCGGCGCGTGAGAGGCGGGCACCGCCTGCCGCATGACCGGGGTGGCGGCCGCGACCAGCGGCTGTGACGCGGCACCGCCACCGGGCCGCCAGGTCTCCCGCCCGACTTGTACCTCGCGTTCCACCGGAGTGCCGACCTCGGCGGGCTCGCCTTCGGCGCCCTCGTTCGGCGGGATCGTGTCGACGACGGTCGCCGGGACCGGCTGGAAGAGCACGGGCTCCGGGTCGTGCAGGTCGACGGGGGCGGCCAGGGGGTGCCAGGTCTCCTGCGGCTGCTGCCTGACCGGGGTGGAGCCGATGTGGAGCTGATCGACCTCCGGCTCCGGCTCCGCAGGCGGGGGGAGCGGGGAGGCGACGGTGGCGGCGGTCTCCAGTTGGGGGAGTACCGCGTCCACCAGCGTGTGCTCGGGCTCGCGGACCAGGTCGACGACGGTCTCGTTCGGCGGCGGACCAGGCGGGGTGTCGCGGCGGACCAGGGGCTCGCGGGGCACCGCGCGGCGGGTGTCGACCACGGGGACGCCGGGGCCCGCCACCAGGACGCCGGGCAGGGACTCCGCGGCGACGCGCGGTTTCGCCTCGGGGGTCGCCGCATCCCACCAGGGCGCGGCGGGCGGGCCGGGAGCGGGAGTGGGAGTGGGAGCCCGGAATCCACCAGGCACGGTGACCTGCGCCTGGGTCTCGGGCTCGGGGTGGCCGAAACTCGGCGGGGCTGGGGGGAAGCCCACGGGCTCCTTGTCGCCGGACATGGGCTACCGCCGGACCTGGTTACGACCGAACATGACTCAACAGCCTATTCAAAACGTCCGTGTTCCGGAGGGTTGCCCGAGAATTCATCGTGGTGTCCACGGCTTTCCGGTCTCGTCCCGTGCGTGCAGTGCGGGGCTGACGTTGCTGCCGACGATGACGTTCTGCACGAAGGCCTGCGCGGCCTTGTAGACGGCGGAGCCGGTCGGGATCTTCTTGCCACTGGGCAGCTGCACCCAGCTCATGAGCAGGTAGTGGCCTCTGGCCTGGGCCTCACCGAGCGCCTGACCCTGGCCGATCTTCTTGGTGGCCCCCTTGGCGGGCAGCGCGACCAGGTAGGCGTCCTTGGCCTTGCCCGCCGTGCCGGCGGCCTTGGCGGCGGCGCTGCTGCTGAGGTTGGCGATGCCGATGGTCCCCATCAGCTTGCCGTCGGCGGTGGTGAAGGTGCCCCGCAGGAACTGGGTGCATGTGCCGGTCTTCATCGCCGCGAGCAGCTTGACGCCGTGCACGGCCTTGGTGCAGTTGTCGGAGCTGCGTGCCGTCATGACGTAGGAGACGCCACCGGAGCTGAACTTGAGCTTGGTGAACACCTCCTTGAACGTCAGCGGCCTGGGGTCGGTCTTCCTGTTCTTGATCTTGCCGGTGGTCGGCACCGCGGGCTTGACGGTGGTCTGGGCCGGCTTGGGCGCGGCCGAGGCTGACTCGCCGCCTGCGGCCGTCGCCGGTGGGGATGCGGGCTTCTCGTCGTCGTTGTTCATCAGGCTGAACCCGATGACGGCCAGGAGCACGGCTCCGACGACTCCCAAAGCGATGAGTACGGGAGTGCGGTTGCTCTTCTTGCGGCCCACCGGCACCCGTCCGCGACCGAGATCGGCGCGGTTGGGGCCGCCGTCCAGGGTCTCGTTGGGCCACTGGTCGTGGTCGGTCTGCTGCTGCTGGGACCACGGCTGTTCGTAGGGCGGTGGAACGTAGGACGGCTGCGAGCCGGTGCCGTCGAACTGCTGCGTCCTCGGCTCGTGGTCAAGCCCCCGGTCCTGCGTCTGCGCGGGGGCGTTCAGGAAGGGGTTCTGCGGGACTTCGGGCTGCGCCGGCCAGCCACCACCCTGCGCGGGCGGTTCGTACTGGCCGGGCGGGCCTGACGGTGCGGGCTGGTCGGGCCAGCCACCCTGCGCCGGTGGCTGCTGCTCAGGCCAGGCCCCGCCCTGCGACCCGTCCTGCGCTCCACCCTGCGCGGGCTGCCGCATCCAGGCCGGCTGCGGGTCCCAGGAGGAAGGCTGCTCCTGGGGCCACGGCGAGCCCTGCACGGGCCGACCGGGGTCGGAGGTGGCTGGCGCGTCGAAGCCGTTGTCGTCCGAAGCGTTGGCGCCATGCCAGGACGGCTGGTTGTTGTCACCCGGATAACCCATGTCGGGCAGCCTATCTGTCGTTTCAGGGTGGATTCTGGGCGGATCTCTGAGCTGCAGCTCATCCACTGTTACACGAAGGGGTGTGTGGCGCAGGTCATTCGGGTACTGGGCACGCCTTCTGCTGGTGCATACTGGATGGTGGCAGGTTGTCGGCACCCGGCTTTTCGAGGGTGCGGCTTTGACCCATGCTCTCAGGCTTGGGTATCCTGCTGGTTCGTTATGTGTCGGTGCGCCTGTCAGGCATTCCCGGAGGCCCCGGCACCCCCAGTCCACCGCAGAGTTTCCACTCCGGTGTGACCAGGAATCCGAGACAGTCGACAGAAACGAAGGCTAACGCCGTGCGCACGTACACCCCTAAGCCCGCTGACGTGCAGCGTCAGTGGCATGTCATCGACGCGACCGATGTCGTGCTGGGTCGCCTTGCCAGCCAGGTCGCGGTCCTGCTTCGGGGCAAGCACAAGACGATCTTCGCGCCGCACCTGGACACCGGTGACTTCGTCATCGTCATCAACGCGGAGAAGATCTCGCTGAGCGGCAACAAGCTCGAGCAGAAGCGTGCCTACCGGCACTCCGGCTACCCGGGCGGCCTCCGGTCGCTCGCCTACAAGGACCTGCTCGCCAAGCACCCCGAGCGCGCCGTCGAGAAGGCGATCAAGGGAATGCTGCCGCACACCAAGCTCGGCCGCGCCCAGTTCGGCAAGGTGAAGGTCTACGCAGGCCCGAACCACCCGCACCAGGCCCAGCAGCCCGAGCCGTTCGAGATCATTCAGGTTTCGCAGATCGTCAAGTAGCACTGCCCCGCCGGCCGATCCGCGCCGGCACCCAAAAAGAGGCCGCTGGGGCGCCCTGATCATTACCTAGGGTCCGCCGCCCCGGTTAGAACACCACCTGAGGAGAACCGTGTCAGAGAGCACCACCGAAGCGCCCGTCGAGGGAGTCTCCGACTCCTACGAGGAAGCTCCTTCGGAGTACACCAGCGAGTCCGAGCCCGCCGCTGAGGAAGTCGTCGTGCGGGTCCCCGCCGCGACCGGCCCGGCCGGCGCGACCGGCCGCCGCAAGGAGGCCGTCGCCCGCGTGCGCATCGTGCCCGGCTCCGGCAAGTGGACGATCAACGGCCGCACCCTGGACAGCTACTTCCCCAACAAGGTCCACCAGCAGCTCGTCAACGAGCCGTTCGTGATCCTCAGCCTTGAGGGCCAGTGGGACGTCATCGCGCGCATCCACGGCGGCGGCATCACCGGCCAGGCCGGTGCGCTCCGCATGGGCATCTCCCGTGCGCTGCAGATCTCGGACCCGGACAGCCGTCCGGCGCTGAAGAAGGCCGGCTTCCTGATGCGTGACCCGCGTGCGGTCGAGCGCAAGAAGGCCGGTCTCAAGAAGGCCCGTAAGGCTCCGCAGTACAGCAAGCGTTAGCCACCGCTTGTTCACACAGACGGCGGGCACCACGATGCGGTGGTGCCCGCCGTTTGGCATCTGTCGGCACTCTGTACGGAGCGTGAGTTATGGGTCGTCTGTTCGGCACTGACGGTGTGCGTGGCCTCGCCAACCGGGATCTGACCCCGCAGCTGGCGCTGGAACTGTCCATCGCGGCCGCCCGGGTCCTGGGGGACGTCGGCGCGTTCGAAGGGCACAAACCCAAGGCCGTCGTGGGCCGTGACCCGCGAGCCTCCGGTGAGTTCCTCGAGGCCGCGGTGGTGGCCGGCCTGGCCAGTGCCGGGGTGGACGTGATCCGGGTGGGGGTCGTCCCGACGCCGGCGGTCGCCTACCTGACCCATGCGCTCAACGCCGACCTCGGGGTGATGCTGTCGGCCTCGCACAACCCCGCGCCGGACAACGGCATCAAGTTCTTCGACCGGAGCGGCTTCAAGCTCGCCGACGAGATCGAGGACCGGATCGAAGCCCACCTCGGTGAGAAGTGGGACGCGCCGGTGGGGGCCGGCGTGGGCCGGGTCACCGAGGCGCACAGCGAGCTCGACCGCTATCTCAAGCACCTGCTGTCCACGCTGACCGGCACCCTGCACGGGCTGCGGGTCGTCGTGGACTGCGCGCACGGGGCGTCCTCGGAGGTCGCCCCCGAGCTGCTGCGCCAGGCCGGCGCGACCGTCGTCGAGATCGGCACCGCGCCCGACGGCCTCAACATCAACGAAGGTTGCGGCTCGACCCACCTGGAGGCCCTGCAGGCCGCGGTGGTCGCCGAGAACGCCGACGCGGGCATCGCGCTGGACGGCGACGCCGACCGCTGCCTGGCCGTCACCGCCGGCGGCGAGGTCGTGGACGGCGACCAGATCCTGGCGATCCTCGCCCTGGAGCTGCGCGAGGCCGGCCGGCTGCCGGCCGACACCGTGGTCGCCACGGTGATGTCCAACCTGGGGTTCAAGCTCGCCATGCAGGAGCGCGGCCTGACCGTACTGCAGACCGCGGTCGGCGACCGGTACGTGCTGGAGGCCATGCGCGAGGGCGGCTTCGGCTTCGGCGGCGAGCAGTCCGGGCACGTGATCATGCTGGAGCACGGGACGACCGGCGACGGCACCCTGACCAGCCTGCACCTGCTGGCCGCGATGGCCCGCCGGGGCCTGCCGCTGGACGAGCTCGCCAAGGTGATGCAGCGCCTGCCGCAGGTACTCATCAACGTGCGGGGGGTCGACAAGGACCGGGCCGGGACATCGCCGGAGCTCCTGGCCGCCATCACCGTCGCGGAGACCGAACTGGGTGACACCGGCCGCATCCTGATCCGCCCGTCGGGCACCGAGTCGATGGTCCGGGTGATGGTCGAGGCCGCCGCCGAGGACCAGGCCCACCGCATCGCCGATGAGCTCGCCGAAGTGGTCCGTAGGCACCTGTGAGGCCCTAGGCTGTTCGGTTCGCCCACTTCGCAGGAGCAGCCGCATGCCCGGAGAGCCTGACGTGCCCGGAGTACTCGAAGCCGAACAGCGGCACCTCGCCGAGTCCCGGGCGGCCCTGACCGCCATGCGGGAGCACGCCCGGTCACTGTCGGCGGACGCGGCCGGCGACTGGGTCTCCAAGCAGGTGTTGGAGTCCCTGCTCGACCTGCGGATCCAGGCTCTCGCCGACCATCGGGACACGCCGCTGTTCTTCGGCAGGCTCGACCGCGAGGACACCGACGAGGACCTGCCGGGCGTGCTGTACGTCGGCCGCAGGCACATCCACGACGACGGCAGCAAACCGCTGGTCATCGACTGGCGCGCGCCGGTCTCCAAGGCGTTCTACCAGGCCGGACCGCACGAGCCGATGGGCGTCCTGCGGCGGCGCCGGTTCGGTTATCGCGGCGGCGAGCTGACCGCGTTCGAGGACGAGTCGCTGGACGGCCGGGAGCTGGGCACCTCCCGGCTCCTCACCGAGGAGGTCGAACGGCCCCGTACCGGGCCGATGCGCGACATCGTCGCGACGATCCAGCCCGAGCAGGACTCGCTGGTACGGGCCGGGCTGCCCGACACGGTCTGCGTCCAGGGCGCGCCGGGTACCGGTAAGACGGCCGTGGGCCTGCACCGGGCGGCCTATCTGCTGTTCACCCACCGGGACCGGCTGAGCCGCACCGGTGTGCTGATCGTCGGACCGAACCGCGCGTTCCTGGCCTACATCTCCAGCGTGCTGCCGGCGCTCGGCGAGGTCCGGGTCGACCAGTCCACGGTCGACGATCTGCTCGGCACGCCCACCGGGGCCGACCCGGCCGATGTGGCCACGCTCAAGGGTGACGCCCGGCTGGCCGAGGT
>JBDSTJ010000388.1:0-5783 GCA_039928335.1 Streptosporangiaceae bacterium
AGGCGCTCGAGGGACAGGAGGATCAGGCGCCCGTCGCGCCACGCGACCGCGAGCGCCGGAGCCAACGCATCGATGCCCTCCGGCGGTTGGCGTCGCCCGATGATCAGGCAGGCCCGGTGCGTCGACAGGCGGCGCGACAGGTACCCGAGCACCGTGGCAGTTCCCTGGTCGGCTCCCACGGTCGTCCAGGTGGACGCCGCCGCGGCGGCCGCGGCCCTCGGCCTCGCATGACCAAGGTCACGGTCCAGGTTCCCGCGACCAGCGCGAACCTGGGCCCCGGCTTCGACTCGCTCGGCCTCGCCCTCGACCACTACGACGACGTGACCGTCGAGCTGACCGAGTCGGGGGTGGAGGTCTCGATCGAGGGCGAGGGCACCGAGCTCGCGTCGCTCGGTGAACGGCACCTGATCGTCAAGGTGGTCCGGCAGGCGCTCGACCGGATCTCGGCCCTCACGGGCTCGGAGTTCCCCCAGCCGGGTCTGCGCCTGAGCTGTGTCAACCGGATCCCGCACAGCCGGGGGCTGGGTTCGTCGTCGGCCGCGATCGTGGCGGGGATCGTCGCGGCGAAGGCGCTCCATCCGCGGGGTGCGGAGTTCGGCGGCGAACTGGCCCTGGCCACCGAGATCGAAGGGCACCCCGACAATGTGGCGCCCTGCCTGGCGGGCGGCCTGACGGTCGCCTGGACCGGCGCGGACGGGCCCCGGCTGGTACGGCTGGACCTCGAAAAAGAGGTCGTGGTCTTCATTCCGGACCAGCGGCTGGCCACCGAACGGGCCCGTGGGCTGCTGCCCGCGACGGTGTCCCATCATGATGCCGCGGCGAATTCCGGGCGCGCGGCCTTGCTCATTGCCGCTTTGACCACCAAACTGGGCGACGAGGTGCTGTTGGCCGCGACCGAGGACCGGTTGCACCAGTCCTACCGGGCGCCTGCGATGCCGGAGTCGGCAGCGCTGGTGGACCGGTTGCGCAACGCGGGAGTGCCGGCGGTGATCTCCGGTGCGGGCCCGACCGTCCTTGCGTTCGGCAGCGCCACAACCACATCACGGCTTGATTCGATTGCCCGAGAATTGGGTAGTGGGTGGCACATGCGCCCCCTGAGCGTCGCGCCCCTTGGAGCCCGCGTTCAGAGCGAATCTCGAACACGCTAACCGCGAGGAATAGAAGTGCGCCCTGGTGGTGTTAGGCTGGAAGCCGCACCAGATGCCCCGCTCGGGGCCTCGTGCTCGTCAGCCACGCATTGGCCGGCCCGCCGCATCCACCATTCAGGACTTCGGTTTCCCGCCAACTGGCTGTACCCACAAATCTCCACTTTTGTGATCGGCGGACGATGGTCGGCCGCCCGATCCGGCGCCCCCGCCGGATCGCACTACCGGGTTGATCGGCCTTATCAGGCCTGCACCCGCTCCCTGGGAAGGACCCTTAGTGAGCGAATCCAGCGAACTGCTGAGCGACGCATCTGCCGAAGCGGCCCCGAAGCGCCGTAGGACCGGCACCGGCCTCACCGCCATGGTGCTGCCCGAGCTGAAGACCCTCGCAGGCCAGCTCGGCATCAGCGGCACCGGCGGGATGCGTAAAAGCCAGCTCATCGCTGCTATTCAGGACAAGCAGGGCGGTGACGTCGGCGCGCTGGGAGCGCCCGCCAAGGCGTCCAGCCGTGCGACCCGCGCCAAGACCCCCGCCAAGGTGTCCGCCGAGACCGAGCAGCCGACGATCGTCGACGTGCCCGTGGTCTCGGCAACGGCCACTCCGGCAGAGGCCGTTGCGGAACCCAGGGAGCGGTCGGCGCGGCGAAGCCGTACTTCCTCCGCTCAGCGTCATGAGGACGGCGAGGAGCAGGTGACCACCTCCGAGACGAAGCCGGCCGCTGCCAAGGCGGAAGAGCCCAGGTCGGAGGAGCCCAGGTCGGAGGAGCCCAAGGCGGGCGAGCCCAAGCGTGAAGAGGGGGGCCCGCCGCAGCGTGAGGGCCGCCAGCGCAACCGCAACGGCCGTGAACGCGGCGAGCGTGGGGACCGCGGTGAGCGTGGGGACCGCAGCGGCGGCGGCGACCGGTCCGACCGGTCCGAGCGCACTGACCGGTCCGAGCGCACTGACCGGTCCGAGCGGTCCGAGCGTGGCGGCGAGCAGCAGGGCGGCCAGCGTCAGCGTGGCGGCCAGAACAACCAGCAGGGCGGCGGCCAGCAGCGGGGCAACGCGCGCGGGAGCAACGACAACCAGAGCGGGATGCACGACGACGACGACGAGCGGGGCAACCGCCGGGGTCGCCGGTTCCGCGAGCGCAACCGCACCGGCGGCCGCGCCACCGGCGGCCGCGAGCGCTACGAGGCCGAGCCCGTGGTCAACGAGGACGACGTCCTGATCCCGGTCGCCGGCATCCTGGACATCCTCGACAACTACGCCTTCGTCCGGACGACCGGTTACCTGCCGGGCCCCAACGACGTGTACGTCTCGCTCGCCCAGGTCCGTAAGAACGGCCTGCGCAAGGGCGACGTGGTCACCGGAGCGGTCCGCCAGGCCAAGGACGGGGAGCGCCGCGAGAAGTTCAACGCGCTGGTCCGCCTCGACACGGTCAACGGCATGGAGCCCGAGCAGGCCCGCCAGCGCGTCGACTTCAACAAGCTGACCCCGCTGTACCCGCAGGAGCGCCTGCGGCTGGAGACCGACCCGGGAATCCTCACGACCCGGGTCATCGACCTGGTCAGCCCGATCGGCAAGGGCCAGCGCGGCCTGATCGTCTCGCCGCCCAAGGCCGGCAAGACGATGGTGCTGCAGTCGATCGCCAACGCGATCACCAAGAACAACCCTGAGTGCCACCTGATGGTCGTTCTGGTCGACGAGCGGCCCGAAGAGGTCACCGACATGCAGCGGTCGGTCAAGGGCGAGGTCATCCACTCGACCTTCGACCGGCCCGCCGAGGACCACACCACGGTCGCCGAACTCGCCATCGAGCGGGCCAAGCGCCTCGTCGAACTGGGCCACGACGTCGTCGTGCTGCTCGACTCCATCACCCGCCTGGGCCGGGCCTACAACCTGGCGGCCCCGGCCTCCGGCCGGATCCTGTCCGGTGGTGTCGACTCGACCGCGCTCTATCCGCCAAAGCGGTTCTTCGGCGCGGCGCGCAACATCGAGAACGGCGGCTCGCTGACGATCCTCGCCACCGCGCTGGTCGAGACCGGGTCCCGGATGGACGAGGTCATCTTCGAGGAGTTCAAGGGCACCGGCAACATGGAGCTCAAGCTCAACCGCTCCCTGGCCGACAAGCGCATCTTCCCCGCGGTGGACGTCGACGCGTCCGGCACCCGCAAGGAGGAGATCCTGATGCCGGCCGATGAACTCAAGGTCGTCTGGTCACTGCGCCGGGTGCTGCACGCGCTCGACACCCAGCAGGCGCTGGAGCTCCTTCTCGAGAAGATGAAGGAGACCAAGTCCAACGCGGAGTTCCTGCTGCAGGTGCAGAAGACCACGGCATCCAACTCGCGCGAGGAGTAGGGCTGGCTCGGCGCGGGGATCCGTACGGCCTGAGGGTCGTGCGGATCTCTGTGTTTCCGGGGGTTGGCCCCACCTTGGGGAGGCGGGCTTGCCGGCTGGTGCGCGGCCCGGGGGGTCGGGGAGGGTGGAGCCATGACGCCATTGCAGTTGGTCAGGGACATCCGTGTGTGGAAGGCGGCGGTGTATCTGCCGTTGACCTTCGGGCTGGGGCTGGGGTGGTTCGTGGTCCTGGTCGCGGGGGTCTCGGCCTCGGCCGCCCTGCTGATCGTCTGGGTCGGGCTGCTGGGGTTCGCGCTGCTCGCCACGCTGCTGCGCGGCGGCTCGATGCTGGACCGCCGGCTGATCGAGTACGTCTACGGGGAGCGGATTGCCGACCCGTACCGGCCGGTGCAGGGCCGGGGCCTGCTCGGCAGCCTGCGGATCATGGCGACCGACCCGGGGACCTGGAAGGACCTCGCCTATCAGGTCGTTCGGATCCCGCTGTCCTTCGGCTACTTCGTCGGCTCCGCAGTCATGTGGTCGTTCACCGCGATGTGCCTGACCAGTCCCTTGCTCGCCGGTCTCGGCGCGGATGCCGCCCAGTTCGATCTCGGCTTCGGCAGGTACGAAGTGACCAGCGTGGCCAAGGGGCTGCCGTTGGTCCCGGTCGGAGTGGCGGCGTTCCTCGTCAGCCTCTATGTGGTCAAGGTGCTGAGCCTTCTCGACCTCACCGTGGCCAGGGCCCTGCTCGGGCCGAACGAGAAGCAGTCGCTCAAGGCCCAGACGGTGTCGCTCAAGGCCAGCCGGGCGCGCGGCGTGGACGCCGCCGAAGCCGAGCGGCGGCGGATCGAACGGGACCTGCACGACGGTGCCCAGCAGCAGCTCCTCGCGGTGGCCATGAACATCGGCCGGGCCCGGTCCAAGATGGAGAGCGACCCCGAAGGCGCTCGGCAGCTGATCGAGCAGGCCCACAGCGGGACCAGGGCGGCGATCGCCGAGCTCCGCGACCTGGCCCGGGGGATCTACCCGGCGATCCTGACCGATCGGGGCCTGGACGCGGCGCTGTCGGCCCTGGCCGCCCGCGCACCCGTACCGGTCGCGATTTCGGTGGACCTGGCCGAGCGCCCGCCGGCCGTCGTCGAGTCGATCGCCTATTTCACCGTGGCCGAGTCCCTGACGAACGTGGCCAAGTACGCCCAGGCGAGGCAGGTCGCGGTCCAGGTCGTCCGGACCGGTGACGAGGTGACCGTGGAGGTCCGCGACGACGGGGCCGGCGGGGCCCGGCTGGTCCACGGGGGAGGCCTCGAGGGGCTCGCCGACCGGGCCGCGACCATCGACGGGAAGCTGACCGTGGACAGCCCGCCCGGCGGCCCCACGGTCGTCCGGGCGGTCCTGCCCTGCTCCTGGTAGGGCCAGGCCCCTGGTAGGCGAGAATGGGTGCCATGAGGGTTGTGATCGCCGAGGACTCGGTGCTGCTCCGGGAGGGCCTGGTCCGGCTCTTGGGGGAGGAGGGGATCGAGACCGTCGGGACCACGGCCGACGGCGACGGACTCGTGGCGCTCGTCCGGGAGCACACCCCCGACCTGGCGATCACTGACGTGCGGATGCCGCCGACGTACACCGACGAGGGGCTGCGGGCCGCCCTCCAGGTCAGGCCCACGCCCGTCCTGGTGCTGTCCCAGTACGTGGAGGAGCAGTACGCCGCCGAGCTCATCGGCGGGGGAGCGGGCGGCGTGGGCTATCTGCTCAAGGAGCGGGTGGCCGACGTCGCGGAGTTCGTCGACGCCGCGCGGCGGATCGCCGCCGGCGGGACCGTGATCGACCCGGAGGTGGTCGGCCAGCTCCTGGGCCGCAACCGGCTGCACGACCTGACGCCGCGCGAACGGGAGGTCCTGGGACTGATGGCCCAGGGACTGTCCAACGCCGCGCTCGCCAGGAACCTCGTGGTCAGCGCGGGCGCCGTCGAGAAGCACATTTCGAACATCTTCTCGAAACTGGGTCTTCCGCCGTCCCCGGACGGGCACCGCAGGGTCATGGCGGTCCTGGCGTTCCTCAAGGAATAGCGCATGGCCGGTGCATGTTCTTGTATCCGGCATACTTGGTACGCCGAGGTTCCGGTTCCCAGCGGTCATCAGATCACTGACCCGGCGCCGTCTCGAAGGAGATATCCCATGAAGTCTGAGATCCACCCCAACTACACCGTCACCGAAGTGACCTGTACCTGTGGCGCGACGTTCACGACGCGCAGCACCGTCGAGTCCGGCGTCATCAAGTCCGACGTGTGCTCGCAGTGCCACCCGTTCTACACCGGCAAGCAG
>JBDSTJ010000389.1:0-7301 GCA_039928335.1 Streptosporangiaceae bacterium
GCCTGACTGCCCGCGCGGTCGTGCGGGCCGACGCGGCCCCCTCGGATCTGCCCGGGTTCCTGGGCGGCGACGCGCTTGTGCGATTCGACTGGCGGCTCGCTCTGGGTGGCCGGGACCTGACTGCGGACGAACTCGACCGGCTCGCCGAGGCGACGCGGCCGGTGGTGCGGCTGCGTGACCAGTGGGTGCTCCTGGACCCGGTGCTGGCCCGCCGGGCCGGGGAACGTGCCCTCGAACCGCTGTCGCCGATCGAGGCGGTCGGCGTGGCCCTGACCGGGACCGTCGAAGTCGACGGCGCGCAGGTCGAGGTCGTGACGGGCGGGTGGCTCGCCGATCTGCGGTCCGCGATCGCCGACCCCGAGGCTGGTGGTGTCGTGGTCCAGCCGCCCGCTCTGGCGGCGTCGCTGCGCGGCTACCAGCTGCGCGGGCTGCGGTGGCTGGCCCGGATGACGTCCCTGGGGCTGGGCGCGTGCCTGGCCGACGACATGGGCCTGGGCAAGACCGTCACTGTCATCGCCCTTCACCTGCACCGGCAGGACCGCTCCCCCGGGCCCACGCTCGTGGTGTGCCCGGCGTCGCTGCTGGGCAACTGGGAGCGGGAGATCCGCCGGTTCGCTCCCGGTACGCCGGTGCGGCGCTTCCACGGGGCTGCCCGGTCGCTGGCCGGGGACGGTTTCGTCCTCACCACCTATACGACGATGCGCCTGGACGCCGCGACGCTCGCCGCGCACCGGTGGGGGCTGGTCGTTGCCGACGAGGCGCAGCACGTGAAGAATCCCCGGTCCGGGACGGCCAGGGAGCTGCGGCGGATCCCCGCGGCCGCGCGGGTCGCCCTCACCGGTACCCCGGTGGAGAACAACCTGACGGACCTGTGGGCCATTCTCGACTGGACCACTCCGGGTCTGCTCGGCGGGCCCGGGGCGTTTCGGGCGCGGTGGGCTCGGCCGATCGAGGCCGGTGACCCCGAGGTCGCTGCCCGGTTCGCGGCACTGGTCCGCCCGTTTCTGCTGCGCCGCCGCAAGTCCGACCCGGGGATCGCTCCGGAACTGCCGGCCAAGACCGAGACCGACCGGCCGGTGTCCCTCACCCCCGAGCAGGCCGGCCTGTATGAGGCGGTCGTCCGGGAGGTGATGGACCTGATCCCAGGCGCCGACGGGATGGCCCGCCGAGGCCTGATCGTGAAGCTCCTCACCGGTCTCAAGCAGATCTGCAACCACCCCGCCCAGTACCTCAAGGAGACCGATCCGGTCCTGACCGGCCGGTCGGGGAAGCTGGAGCTGCTCGACGAGCTCCTCGACACGATCCTCGCCGAGGGCGGGTCGGTGCTGGTGTTCACCCAGTACGTGGCGATGGCCCGGCTTCTGGAGACCCATCTGGCCGCGCGCGGCGTTCCCGCCCGGCTGTTGCACGGCGGGACCCCGGTCCCGCGGCGGGAGGAGCTCGTCGACCGGTTCCAGGCCGGGGAGATCCCGGTGTTCCTGCTGTCGCTCAAGGCCGCCGGGACCGGTCTGAACCTGACCCGTGCCGACCACGTCGTGCACTTCGACCGGTGGTGGAACCCCGCCGTGGAGGACCAGGCGACCGATCGCGCCCACCGGATCGGGCAGACCCGGCCGGTGCAGGTCCATCGGCTGATCGCCGAGGGCACCGTGGAGGATCGGATCGCCCGGATGCTCACCGCCAAGCGTGCCCTCGCTGAGGCGGTCCTGACCGGTGGGGAGGGCGCGTTCACCGAACTGTCCGACGACGACCTCGCCCGTCTCGTGGAACTGAAGGAGGGCTGATGGAGGCTCGGGGATTCCCCGCGTTCGGGGTCCAGCGGCGGGGCAGGCGCTTCGCGGAGAGCTGGTGGGGGCGGGCGTGGGTGAGGGCGCTGGAGGAGACATCCCTGGACCACACGCTGCTGTCCAAGGGACGTGCCTATGCCAAGGCCGGGGAGCTGGGCCCGATCACCGTCAGCCCCGGCCGGATCTCCGTGCACGTCCAGGAGGACGAGACCGTCACGACCGTCGTGCGGGTCGAGCGGCTCACCGAGCCCCAGTGGGTGCGGTTCCTCGACGAGGTCGCCGCGCAGGCCGGGCACATCGCCGCACTGCTGGACGGTGACATGCCGCCCGACCTGGTGGCCGCCGCGCAGGACGCCGGGGTGCCGCTGCTGCCGGCGGTCGGCGACCTGGAACCCGACTGCGACTGCACCGACTGGGAGTACCCGTGCAAGCATGCCGCGGCCCTGTGCTACCAGGCGTCGTGGCTGCTGGACGCAGACCCGTTCCTGCTGCTGCTCATGCGCGGCCGTGGTGCCCGGGAGCTTCTCGCCGGGCTCCGTGACCGGAACGCCGCGCCGCGACCGGCGGCCACGACGGGAATACCGGCGAGGGCGGCGTTCGCGGCACCTGTGGCACCGCTGCCCGCTCTCCCGCCCGTCCCGGGCCCCGTGTCGGCCCTCTGGGTCGATGGGCCGCCCGGATCGGACCCGGAGGAGCTGACCGTACTTGTGGCCGCGGCCGCGGCCAAAGCCCGGGACCTGCTGGGCTGGGAGAGGGCCGAAGAAGGACGGCATGAGTGATGAAGTGATCGACGCCCCCGCCGGGCGGGTCGCCGAGCACATCAGCGGTACGTCGGCCGCGGCGGGCCGGACCGCGGCCGTGCGGAGAAGGCCGAGCTGTCGGGGAAGGTAGGTTCTGGGGATGGACGAGGCACACGATATCTCCCAGGTCAGGGCTTTCTGGCGGGAACTCGGCCTGCCGGGGCTGATCGACGTGCACACGCATTTCATGCCCCGGCAGGTCATGGCGAAGGTCTGGGCCTACTTCGACGCGATCGGCCCGCTGACGGGGATCCCCTGGCCGATCACCTACCGGGCCGAGGAGGACGACCGGGTCGCCCGGCTGCGTGACTTCGGGGTGCTCGCCTTCACCTCGATGGTGTACCCGCACAAACCCGGGATGGCCGCGTGGCTGAACGACTGGGCCGCGGACTTCGCCGCCCGGACCCCCGGCTGCCTGCGCACGGCGACGTTCTACCCCGAGCCCGCTGCCGCCCGGTACGTGACCGGGGCGATCGGCTGCGGGGCCCGGGTGTTCAAGGCCCATCTGCAGGTCGGAGCCTACGATCCCCGTGACGCCCTGCTCGAGGACGTGTGGGGTGTGCTGGCCGAGGAGGGGGTGCCGGTGGTGACGCACTGCGGTTCCGGGCCGGAGCCGGGTCCGTTCACCGGGCCGGGCCCGATCGGCGAGGTCCTCAGACGGCATCCGGACCTGAAGCTGATCATCGCTCATCTCGGGATGCCGGAGTACGGCGAGTTCCTCGACCTCGCCGAGGCCTACGAGCACGTCCACCTCGACACCACGATGGCGTTCACCGACTTCACCGAGAATCTCATGCCGCTGCGGGCCGAGGACCGGCCGCGCCTGCTCGCGTTGCAGGACAGGATCCTTTTCGGCAGCGATTTCCCCAACATTCCCTACAGCTACGCCCACGCCCTGCAGAGCCTGGACCGGGTCGGTCTCGGCGAGGACTGGCTGCGGGCGGCCTGCCACGGCAACGCCGCCCGGTTGTTCGGGATCACCGCGACCTCGGCATGATCCAGCGCCGCCCCGGGCGCTCCACTGCCTCGTGCAGCGCCCACGCCATGGCCAGGCACGTCGTGAACGCCATGGCGGTCACCCCCATTCCCGGCAGGAACCCCAGCTGGGGATGCCCGCCGAACAGGCGCTCGCCGACCCGCATCAGCAGGAGATGGACCAGGTAGAACGCGAACGACAGCTCTCCGAGCCGTACCATGAGCGGCCGTCGCCACACCGAGGGTGTCCCGTTGAGGTCCGCAGCGGCCGCGGCGGGGATCAGCAGCGCCATCCCCAGGACCGTGCACGCCGCGAAGGTGTACTCCCCCGGCACGTAACCGGTCAGGACGTACCCCGCCAGGGTGATCGCCATCGACGCCTTCAGGCCGGGGCCACGCCACACGGTGGTCTGCAGCAGCCGGCCCAGCGCGACGCCGAGGACGAACTCGGGCAGCCGGGCCGGCGGGAACGACGACGGGGTGTCCCACCCGAGCCCGGCCAGCGAGTACCCCACCGGCAGGATGATCACCGTGAGCGCGGCGCCGACCGCTACGGCCGCCACCGCCCGGGGACCCGGTCGGCGCAGGGCCAGGTAGATCAGGGGGAAGGCCGCGTAGAAGAACGCCTCGCAGGTCAGGGACCAGCTGAGCGGGTTCAGGGCCTGCCACCAGGGCCGGTACCAGGTGTTGACCAGCAGCAGGTTCGCCAACGCCTCCGGCGGGCCGGACGGGCGCAGCCGCGGCAGCAGAGAGAATGCCAGGGCCAGCGCCGCCAGGGCCGTCACGAGGTGCAGCGGGTAGACCCGGGCCAGCCTGCGCCGCCAGAACAGGCCCGGCCGGTCACCGGGCCGCGCCGACCAGGCCAGCACGAACCCCGACAGGATGAAGAAGAACGACACCCCCGTCATCCCCGGCGTGAACGCCCAGTCCGCGAACCTGCCGGGTGGGCCGCCGAGGTACCCGAAGTTCTTCACGTGGTAGAGGAACACCGTGAACGCCGCCAGCCACCGCATTCCGGTCAACGACGGCAACGGCCCGCCCGCGGTCAAGGTCGGCGCGGTCCGGGTGGCGGGCATCAGCAAGGGCGGAACTCCAGCTCTTGGGGACAGACGGCATACTTAAGCAGCAGATGGCCGGAAATGTCATCTCGGTGCACCCGTCCGGCTCACCTCAGGACCATGAACTGTCACCTCTAGTGACAACCCTATGCCGGGTAGCGACCGCCCGTTTCGGGGAATGTCATGCACGGGTGAGAACGATCACGCTGGACCGGGTCGTGCCGTTCGCCCCACCTCGAGTCCGCTCGCCCGCCACCGGAGACGTCCCTTGCCGAAGCTCCCCTTGAGCCGCCTGACCGACGCGCTACGCCCCGCCGCCTTCGGCGCCGTCCCCCGAGGCGAACGGCTGGAGCGCATCCTCGGTTCCCCGCAGTACTCCGACGGGGCCTTCCGCAACCCGACCCCGATCAGGTCCGTCGGGCTCGACGGAGGCGGGCCGCTGGCGTTCGTGCGCGACAACCTCCGCGACCGCGACCGCCGCGTCCCGGCCTGGCCGATCCCGCTGCATCCCGACACCGCTGCGGACCTGGCCCGGCCGCCCGTCTCGGGCCTGCGCGTCACCTGGCTCGGCCACTCCAGCGTCCTCACCGAGATCGACGGCGTTCGCGTCCTGTTCGACCCGGTCTGGGGTGAGCGGTGCTCCCCCGTGCCGTTCCTCGGCCCCAAACGCCTGCACGCCGCGCCCCTGTCTCCGGCAGGCCTCGGCCAGGTCGACGCCGTGGTGATCTCCCACGACCACTACGACCACCTCGACCTGCCCTCCATCCGGGCCCTGGCCGGCACCGGCACCCTGTTCGCCGTCCCGCTCGGCGTCGGCGCGCATCTGGAGGCCTGGGGCGTGCCCGCCGCGCGCATCGCCGAACTCGACTGGCACGAGAGCGTCGAGGTCAAGGGGGTCACCCTGACCGCCACGCCCGCACAGCACTTCTGCGGCCGGGTCCTGCGCCGCGGCATGACCCTGTGGGCCTCCTGGGTCGCTGCCGGACCCGACCACCGGGTGTTCCACAGCGGCGACACCGGCTACTTCGACGGCTTCACCAAGATCGGCGCGGCGTACGGGCCGTTCGACGTGTCCATGATCCAGATCGGGGCCTACAGCAGGTTCTGGCCCGACGTGCACATGACCCCCGAAGAGGGCGTCCGCACCCACCTCGACCTGTCGGGCGGAGCACTCCTGCCGATCCACTGGGCCACCTTCAACCTGGCCCCGCACCCCTGGGAGGAACCCGCCGAGCTGACCTTGGCCGCCGGGTCGGCCGCGGGCATCGGCGTCGCCGCGCCCCTGCCCGGCCAGCCCTTCGAACCCGCCCTGGGTCTGCCCACCGAACCCTGGTGGAAGGTCGTCGCCGCCGGCGGCAGACCCGCACCCGGGCAGAAGGCCCCCGTCAGCTGACGTTCGTCTGCCGGAGCGCCGACTCGATGATCTCCAGGCCGGTGACGGCGTCGGCGAGGGTGACCGGCGGGGCCTGCCCGTCGGTCAGGGTGGCCACGACCCCGGCGTAGAAGTCCTGGTAGGAACCGGGGACGGTCGGGACGAGCCGCGACTTTCCGGGCACGCCCAGCCGGCCGTAGGATTCGGCGGGCATCTCACCCCAGCCGGGCTCGGCGGGGGTACGGCCGGCGCGCAGCGCGTCCTCCTGGCCGTCCATGCCGTGGACCACGTAGGAAGCCCGGTCGCCCAGGACCCGGAAGCGCGGGCCGAGGTCGGCGGCGGTCGCGCTCATCCACAGGTGCGACCGGGTGCCGCCCTCGTGGGTGAGGGCCACAAACGCGTCGTCCACCGCAGTCGCGCCCGGCCTGCGCACGTCGGCCTCGGCGTACACCGACACCGGCGGGCCGAACAGGTGGACGGCCTGGTCGATGACGTGCGTGCCCAGGTCGTACAGGATGCTCCCGGCGTCGGCGGGGTCGGCCGACTCCTTCCAGGAGTCCTTGACCTCGGGCCGCCACCGCTCGAACCGGGACTCCCACCGCTGCACCACTCCCAGCTCCCCCGCGGCGATCAGCCGCCGCGCGGTCAGGAAGTCACCGTCCCAGCGCCGGTTGTGGAACGGGAACACCGCAGGACCGATCGCGCCCAGCTCCCACGCCTGCGCGGCCGTCACCGCGACCGGTTTGTCGATCACCACGGGCAGTCCCGCCGCCAGGGCGGCGCGCGCCAGCGGCACGTGCTGGCGGTTGGGGGCGGACACCACGACCAGGTCGTAGGAGTCCGGCTCGGCGAACACCATGCCCGCCTCCGGCAGCGCCTGGGCCTGCGGGTACCTGGCCCGGACCGCCTGCTGCCGACCCGGGTCGGCCGTCACGACGGTGGCCAGGCCCAGTCCGGGGACCGAGGTGATGAGCGGGGCGTGGAAGGCCGAGCCGCCCAGTCCGTATCCGATGAGTGCGACACGCAGAGTCATATCTCGATCATCGCTCATCCGCCGGAGGCACTCGGCGTCACCCCGGTCAGCAGCCCGCGCATCACCGCGCACGCGCATCCGACCCCTGCTCCTCAGGGAAGGGTGAGTACGGCCGAGACCGCCCGGTGGTCGCTGCGCGGAAGATCGTGGGTGGCGAACGACCGGATCGCGACCCGGCGGTCGGCCAGCACGTGGTCGATGGCGATGCCCGGCGGTACCGGGCGCCCGTCCGCGGGCCAGGTCGTGGCCAGGCCGTCGCCGGTGCCGTCGGCGGCG
>JBDSTJ010000390.1:0-5489 GCA_039928335.1 Streptosporangiaceae bacterium
GCACCACCCGGGACGGGCCACCAGCACGCCCCCAACCCTTCGCGCGGAGCGGATCCTCCATGAAGCCCGCTGGCCGACCGACCCCTGCGATGATCGAGAAGATGGCCACCGTGACGGACAAGGCAAAGCTCAGTACGAGGGATCCACTGGTTCCTGGCGCACTGTCCTGGCAGGCCTAGAGCGCCATCCCGGCCGGGGGTGATACCTGAACCAGCTCTGGCCAAGCCCACAGCGGCAACCACCTGGCCTCCAGGGCGAAGGCTGCCGGCGGTGGGCGGTACCACCGGCCCCGCGACGTCCTCAACCGACGTACCCCAACACTTAGCCATTGCGCTTAGTTTCTTCGTCGGATAACTTATCTCCGTGGCTCAGTATTCATCCCAGCTCGACGCCGTGTTCCAGGCCCTCGCCGACCCGACTCGCCGGGCGGTGTTGGGCCGGTTGGGGTCGGGTCCGGCGAGCGTCGGCGAGCTGGCGGCACCGTTCGACATGGCGCTGCCGTCGTTCATGAAGCACATCCACTACCTCGAGGACACGGGGTGGATCAGGACACGCAAGGCTGGCCGGGTGCGGACCTGCACGCTTGAGAGGAAGTCGTTCGACGTGATCGAGACCTGGATCAGCGAACAGCGCAGCCTCTGGGAGGGCCGCACGGACCGGCTCGAGAGCTTCGTCACCCACAATCACGACAAGGAGATCTCCGAATGACCGCATCACCTCGTTCCGAACTCGACCTGACCGTGTCCCGCATCATCGGGGCCCCGCGCTCCGCGGTCTGGAATGCCTGGACCGATCCCGCGCAGTTCGCGCAGTGGTGGGTTCCCGCGCCCGAGGTCTGCCGGGTGCGGGACATGGAGCTGCGCCCCGGCGGATCCTTCCGCACCGAGATCAGTCAGGATGGCAGCGCGTTCGGCCCGCACATCACCGGCTGCTTCCTCCTCGTTGAGGAGCTCGAGCGCATCGCCTTCACCGACGCGCTCGTCGCCGGCTGGCGCCCCGCGCAAGCGTCATTCGTGACCGCCGTCATCACCATGCGGGACCACCCCGACGGAACCGAGTACACCGCCACCGCGATGCACCGCGACGTCAACGACCGGGACCAGCACGAAAAGCTCGGTTTCCATGACGGATGGGGCACCGTCACACGGCAGCTCGCCGAACTCCTCGAAGGAACACGATGAAGCTCACGGTGACCGAGTTCGTCAGCCTCGACGGCGTGTCGCAGGGACCGGGATCGCCGGAGGAGGACACCACCGACGGGTTCACCCAGGGTGGATGGCTCGTTCCCCACCTGGAGGAGACCTTCGTCCGCCAGGTCGCGCAATGGTTGGGTCAGGCCGACGCACTCCTGCTCGGACGCCGTACCTACGATGCCTTCGCCAGGGACTGGCCGCTGATCACCGACCCGGACGACCCCTTCACCGCGCTCATGAACGGTCTGCCGAAGTACGTCGTGTCCCGCACTCTGAAAGTCGGCGGCTGGGCTCCGACCACGATCCTGTGCGGCGACATCGCAGCCCAGGTTGCGGAACTCAAACGGCAGCCCGGTCGGGACGTGCAGGTCCACGGAAGCGCCCGGCTCGCCCAGTCGCTCCTGAGCGCGGGGCTGGTCGACGAACTCCGGCTCGTGGTCGCCCCCGTCATCCTCGGACACGGCCGCCGGCTCCTGCCCGAGGGCGGCGCGCCAGCCGGGTTTCGGCTCCGCAGCAGCCAGACCACTCCAGGCGGACTCGCCCTCCAGATCTACCAGTACACCGGGCTACCCGACTACGCGAGATACTCCGGCGTCTCTGACATCATCTGACTCGGCCGAGTCCACCCACCAGAGCCACCACCAAGAAGCCCTCACCGTCGTTGCGCAGTGCATCGCCAACCTTCGCGATCCTGGCGTGCGGCCCGTGCCCCGACCTCCGCCATGACGACGCGGAGGTGCCGCAACCCGGCCGGCGGAACATTCGCGCAGGCCGTCCGGGTCAGCCGCTCGGCGTGAATCCGCTCGAGCAGTGCCGGTCCAACCGGGGACGTGGACCAACTATCGCCGGGGCCGAAAGCGATAAGGCGAGCTGGGCAGCAGTGACGGCCACTACTGGACGGGACAGAAATGTCGCTGATCGGCTGGGAACGCGGTGGACGCCACCCACTACCGATACCCGAGCACGGGTGGTACCGGTGGTCCCCAGGTGAGAAATGGAATAACGGGTGGGGGACGCGCTGACCTGACAGAAGCAGCCGAATATTCTCTCACATTCCGTGCCGGATAGAGGTCATCTCACCGCTGCTGCCGACGTTGACTATCTGACCCGGAGTGCGGAATGTGGGGAACGGATAGTGCTTCCGAAATCCAACAGGCGGGGTGGCCGATGGGGATGGCTGACGCGACCCGTGCGGGGCCCGATCCGCTGGCCGTCGCTCTCGGGAATGCCTCGCTGCTCGGTGTCGGCTACCTGATGCTGGGGCGGCGCTTGCTCGCCTTCTGCGCCGGGGTGGTCACCATCCTGCTCGTCTCCGTTCTCGTCTCGGTCGCCCGGTCGTGGTGTGAGTTCGTGGTGTTCCTCTGGTGGGTGGCTGTCATCGCGCACGGATGGTTCCTGGCGGGTGGACGCGATCATCGGGTCACGGTGGGCGGGCAGCGTCTGGTCGCCTTCGGTGCCCTGGTTCCGGTGGTGCTGGTGGTGGGGCTTCTGCGGTTCGACGCTGCCAGGATCGAGCGGAGCGTTACCGAGGCCCGCGAGAGCGGAGACTGCGCGCGGCTGGTGACCGCCCAGCGCCGGGTGTGGCTCGGCCACCGCATAGCCGATGCACCGATGACTGCCCGCGGCGACGAACCCGTCCGGGCGTGCGGTCGGCTGCAGACGGCCAAGGCGAGGCTGACCACCGGGCTGACCGGAGACACCGGTGAGCTGAAGGCCGGCTTCGACATCCTCGCCGCGGTCCTCGCGGCTCCTGGCAATGACAGGACGGTCGAGGTCGTCCTGAACGGATTCCTGAGCAGCGTGCCCGCCCAGGAGCCCTGCCAGATCGCCGCGATCACCGACTGGCTCCGCCAACGGCCGAGCCCCGGCCCCCCGGACAGGTCCGCGGACACCGTCACCCGTACCGCGCCCGCCGCGCTGGTCGGGTGCGGTGATCATCTCATGTCGACCAACGCCTGGCAGACCGCCCGGACGCGATACCAGCAACTGCTCGACCAGTACCCCGGCGACGAGCATGCGGTCGCGGCCCGGAACGGGGTCAAGCAGGCCACGCTGACCATCGAGCTGGAGAACGTACGCGGCCTGCTCGAGGGGTCGACCGACACGCGGCCCGCATACTGTTCCACCCCGGCGAAGTACAGCGGCGCCGCCCCCTACGGCAAGGGAACCAACCGCGCGCTGTTCTACGGCAACGGGAAGTACACCGGCAAGCTCCCCGCCGAGTGGCGGACCACCGACGTCACCCACGCCGTGTTGGTCGTCTGCGCGGGAGAGCAGGACTACGGGTCCTCCGTCCAGTCCTGCCACTACGAGAACAAACTCCTCCCTCGGTTCCCCAGGAAGGTGACATTCCACAAGATCGCGATTCCGGTGAAGGTGTATGAGCTGCGGACCGGGAGGCTGGTGGCCGACCGCAAGGTGGCGATCGGCGGCAAGAGCTGCCCCAGGGTCCTGAGGTACACCACCAGCAGTTTCCTCACCGACATCGGCCCGAGACCGGATGCCTACGTGGTCCCGTCCCAGAACGACGTGCGTGCCGGTTTCAGGTCCCTGATCAACAGGTAACCCGGACGGCTGTGCAGTCCGCGACCTACAGCCGCTCCACCCGTTGCCGGGGTCGTCGGGGTACCTGCGGGGACACCTTCCGATCCCACCATCACGCCGTTTGAATTAACACCTGGCACGCTGTTCTGGATGGTGGGAATCGGCACGCTTGCAGGATACTGGAATGGCGTAAATCTATATGAAAACATCCTGCGACGAACTTCTACGCCGCGGTCACGGCCTGATCCACCGGCTCAGATGATCCCGGCGGAAGTGAGCCGGTCGAGAGCTTCGTCGGGCAGGGAGAGCAGCCCTCGGAAGATCTCGTCGTTGTGCTCGCCGAGCTTCGGCCCCACCCACTTGGCCTGCCCCGGGGTCCCCGACAGGCGGGGGACCACATTCTGCATCGGGAACTCGCCGAACTCCGGGTGCACCAGCCGGATGATCGCCTCACGGGCCTTGAAGTGCGGGTCGGCGAGCATGTCCTGGGCCCGGTAGGTCAGCCCGGCCGGGATGCCCGCGGCGTGCAGGTCCTCGAGCAGCGGTCCGCTGGCCAGCCCGGCGGTCCAGGTGCCGATCAGGTCGTCGAGCTCCTCGGAGTTGGCCCCGCGTGAGCTGTGCGTGGCGTAGCGGGGATCGTCGGCGAGTTCCGGCCGCCCCATGGCCTCGGCCAGCCGCCGGAACACTGTGTCCTGGTTGGCCGCGATCAGCACCGGGCCGTCCCTGGTGGGGTAGACGTTGCTCGGCGCCACATTGGGCAGCACCGATCCGGTCCGCTCGCGCTGGTAGCCCGCGATCTCCCACTCGGGGATCAGCGATTCCATCATCGCGAACACCGCCTCGTACAGCGCGGAGTCGACGATCTGGCCCTTGCCGGTGCGGGTCCTGGCGTGCAGCGCGACCAGGGTGCCGACCGCGGCGAAGATCCCGGCCAGCTCGTCGCCGAGCGAGATCCCGGCTCGCGACGGCGGGTTGCCAGGATCGCCGGTCACATAGCGGATGCCGCCCATCGCCTCGCCGATCGAGCCGAAGCCCGCCCGAGGGGAGTAGGGGCCGGACTGGCCGTAGCCGGTGACCCGGGTGATGATCAGGCCCGGGTTCTCGGCCCAGAGCCGGTCGGGGTCCAGACCCCACCGTTCCAGGGTGCCCGGCCGGAAGTTCTCCACCAGGACGTCGGCTTGGGCGATGATGCGCCGGACCAGGTCCTGGCCCTCAGGCTCGCGCAGGTTCACCGTGACCGACTTCTTGTTGCGCGCGAGGATCGGCCACCACAGCGATTGGCCGTGTGGCTTCTCCCGGCCCCAGTTGCGCATCGGGTCGCCGGTCACCGGCGGCTCGATTTTGATCACCTCAGCACCGAAGTCACCGAGGAGCTGGCCGCAGAACGGGCCGGCCAGGAGCTGGCCCATTTCGACGACCCTCAGGTCGCCCAGCGCGGACAGTGATGCGGTCATGCTTTACCTTTCAGAAGGGCGGGGGAACCCGCCGGCCCGGCCGAGCAGCGACGGGGCCGGCTTGCCGAGCACCGTGCCGAGCCAGAGGCCGGTGGCGGCGACCTCCTCGGCCGACACACCCGTGCTCACACCAGATCGGTGTAGAGCGTAGAGCAGGTCCTCGGTGGCGATGTTGCCGGTGGCGGCGGGAGCGAAGGGGCATCCGCCGAAGCCGCCCGTGCTGGAGTCGAGGACGGTGACGCCTTCCTCGACCGCCGCGAGGGCGTTGGCGTAGCCGGTGTTGCGGGTGTTGTGGAAG
>JBDSTJ010000391.1:0-3988 GCA_039928335.1 Streptosporangiaceae bacterium
TCCGAGGCCAGCGCCAGCTTCTCCAGCTCCTCATCAGTGATCGACGGGGAGACCTCGAGCCGATCCCTGACCTTGCCCGTCACCTGGACGACACAGGTCACCGAGTCCTGGACGAGCAGTTCGGGCTGGGCGACGGGCCAGCCCGCACGCACGATGGAGCCGCTGTGGCCCAGCGCCTCCCAGCCCTCCTCGGTGACGTACGGCGCGACGATCGACAGCATGACGGCGAGCGCCTCGGCCGCCTCGCGCACGGCCGGATCGGCCGCGCCGGGACCGGAGTCGATCGCCTTGCGAGCGGCGTTGGTCAGCTCCATCATCCGCGCGACGGCGACGTTGAAGCGGTAGCCCTCCACCAGCCGGGTGACCTCGTCAACGGTCCGGTGGGTGACCCGCCGCAGGTCCAGGTCACCGCCCTCGAACCGAACGCCGGGAGCCGAGGTCACCTCGGTCATGATCCGATGTGCCCTGGCCAGGAACTTCAGCGAGGCCGCAGCGGACATGTCGGCCCAGTCGATGTCCTCCTCCGGCGGCCCAGCAAAGATCATCGTGAGCCGGACCGCGTCCACTCCGTAGGCGTCGATCTGCTGGCCCAGGTCGATGCCGTTGCCCAGGGACTTCGACATCGCCTTGCCCTGGTTGATCACCTGGCCCTGGTTGAGCAGCCGCTCGAACGGCTCGGTGAAGTCGACCATGCCCATGTCGTACAGCGCCTTGGTGAAAAAGCGCGTGTAGAGCAGGTGCATCACCGCGTGCTCGATGCCGCCGATGTACTGCTGGGCGGGCATCCAGCGCCTGACCAGTTCGGGGTCGAACGGCCCCTCGGTGTAGCCCGGCGAGGTGTAGCGCAGGTAGTACCAGGAGGAGTCGACGAAGGTGTCCATGGTGTCGGTGTCGCGTTTGGCGGCCTCACCGCACCGGGGGCACGGGACGTTGACCCACTCCTCGGCGCCGGCCAGCGGCGAGACACCCTTGGGTGCCAGCTCCGCGCCGCGCAGGTTGTCGGGCAGCGTGACCGGCAGATCCTCGTCGGGAACCGCCACCTCACCGCAGGACGGGCAGTGGATGATCGGGATCGGCGTGCCCCAGAACCGCTGCCGGGAGATCAGCCAGTCGCGCAACCGGAAGTTGACCGTGCCGTGGCCCAACTCCCGCTCCTGCAGGATCCCGATGATCGTGGAGATGGCCTCGACCTTGGTCAGCCCGTCCAGCGGACCCGAGTTGGTCAGCCTGCCCTCGCCCGGCGCGGCGATCCCGGTCACGGCCGGGTCCTCGAACCCGGTTTCGACGACGACCTGCACCGGCAGGCCGAACTGGCGCGCGAAGTCCAGGTCGCGCTGGTCGTGCGCGGGCACTGCCATGATCGCGCCGTGGCCGTAGTCCGCCAGCACGTAGTCTGCGGCCCAGACCGGGATCCGCTCCCCGTTGACCGGGTTGATCGCGTGGACGCCCAGGAAGACGCCGGTCTTCTCCTTGTCGGTGGAAAGCCGCTCGATGTCGTTGAGCTTGGCGACCTCAGCCCGGTAGTCCTCCAGAGCCGGCCGCTGCGCCGCGGAGACGATCTCGGCGGCGAGCGCCGCATCGGCGGCGACCACGAAGAAGGTGGCTCCGTAGAGGGTGTCCGGCCGGGTCGTATAGACCGTGACCGGTTCGGCGCGGCCTTCGATCTCGAACCGTACGTCGGCGCCCTCGGACCGGCCGATCCAGTTGCGCTGCATGGTCAGGACCCGCTCGGACCAGCCGCCCTCGAGCTGCTTCATGTCCTCCAGCAGCCGGTCCGCATAGTCGGTGATCTTGAAGAACCACTGGGTCAGCTCGCGGCGGATGACGTCGCTGCCGCAGCGCTCGCACCTGCCGGCGATGACCTGCTCGTTGGCGAGCACGGTCTGGTCGTGGGGGCACCAGTTGACCAGGCCGCCCTTGCGGTAGGCCAGGCCCCTGTCGAAGAACCTGGTGAACAGCCACTGGTTCCACCGGTAGTACTCGGGGTCGCTGGTGTGCAGCCGCCGGGACCAGTCGAAGGAGATCCCGTAGCGGCGGAAGGAGTTGGCCTGCGTCTCGATGTTGGCGTAGGTCCACTCGGCGGGGTGGGCATTGCGCTTGATCGCGGCGTTCTCGGCAGGCAGACCGAAGGAGTCCCAGCCAATCGGGTGCAGGACGTTGTAACCCTGCTGCAGCCAGAGGCGGGCGATGACGTCGCCTATCGCGAAGACCTCACCGTGGCCCATGTGCAGGTCACCGGAGGGGTAGGCGAACATGTCGAGCATGTACCGGCGTTCGCGGGGGTCAGCGGGATCATCGCTCGCGGCGAAGACGTCGAGTTCAGCCCACCGCGCCTGCCATTTCTCCTGGACCGCGCGGGGGTCGTACTGCTGCTCTTCTTCGATCACTGGGTTTCCTTCGCTCACACCTGTGGGAATCGCTTCGGCCAAAGAAGAAGCCCCTCACACATGGAGGGGCTGCCGCGCTGAGTCGTGAATGGTCAGCGCGGCCGGCGAAGAAGCAGAATCCGCGTACGCATACTGCAAGCCTAGCGTAACGGCAAGGCCGGGGGTGCCCCTGGCGGTTGATCTACGATGTGGCCAGTATGTGGTTACCGGACCGTAGACTTCACCCCAAATCCTGCTCCGGCGCGAGGAGAATCCATGCTCAACCTGTCCGTTCTCATTGAAGACGCTGCCCGGGAGGCACCGGACCGCGAGGCGCTGGTCTTCGGCGACATGCGGCTTTCCTATGGCTTCGTGAACACGGTCGCCAATCAGGTCGCCAATCTTCTCCTCAGCCGGGGCATCAAGCCCGGTGACAAGGTCGCGTTGTCCTCGCCGAACCTGCCGTACTTCCCGATGATCTATTTCGGCATCCTCAAGGCCGGCGCGGTGGTCGTGCCGCTGAACGTGCTGTTCAAGCCGCGCGAGGTCGCCTACCACCTGGCTGACTCCGACGCCAAGGCGATCTTCGCCTTCGAGGGCACCCCGGAGCTGCCGATCGGTGAGGCCGCCCATGCCGGCTTCGAACAGGCCGCGGATTGCGAGCACTTCTTCCTGCTCCCCGCGAGCATCGCCACCACCGAGTCACCGATCGAGGGTGCGGAGCTGTTCTGGGCCGCGCTGGGCGGCCAGCCCGGCACGTTCGAGTCCGTGCTGACCGAGCCGACCGACACCGCCGTGGTGCTCTACACCTCGGGCACGACCGGGCAGCCCAAGGGCGCGGAGCTCTCGCACGGCAGCCTGCTGGCCAACGCGATGGTCTCCGACACCCTGTTCGCCAAGACGCTGCACGACAAGTTCCTGGTGACGCTGCCGCTCTTCCACATTTTCGGGCAGACCTGCGTGATGAACGTCGGCATCTACCGACGGGCCACCCTGGTGCTGGTCCCCCGGTTCGAGGTCAAGGCAGCGATCTCGCTGATGGTCTCCGAGCAGGTCAACCTGTTCGCGGGCGTGCCGACCATGTACTGGGCGCTGCTCACCGACGACACCGCCGCCGACGACGTCAGGGCGATCACCGAGAACCTCCGGGTCGCGGTGGCGGGCGGCGCGGCCCTGCCGCTCGAGGTGCTCAAGGGCATCAAGGCCAAGTTCGACCTCGACATCCTGGAGGGCTACGGCCTGTCCGAGACCTCCCCGGTGGCCTCGTTCAACCGGCCCGACCGGCCGACCAAGCCCGGTTCCGTCGGGCTGCCGATCTGGGGCGTCGAGCTCAAGCTGATCGACCCGGAGTGGAACACGATCGAGGGTGAGGGCCCCGGCGAGATCGCGATCCGCGGCCACAACGTCATGAAGGGCTACTACCACCGCCCCGAGGCCACCGCCGAGGCGATCAGGGACGGCTGGTTCCGCACCGGTGACCTGGCCACCCGGGACGACGAGGGGTACTACTTCATCGTCGACCGGTCCAAAGACATGATCATTCGGGGCGGCTACAACGTCTATCCGCGGGAGATCGAAGAGGTGCTCTACGAACACCCGGCCGTCCGCGAGGCCGCGGTCGT
>JBDSTJ010000392.1:0-4482 GCA_039928335.1 Streptosporangiaceae bacterium
TGATGAGACGCGGACGCTCGAGACCGAAGCTCTTCGTCCACGGTCGCAGGATCGACGGGAGGAGTTTCTCCCCTCCGAAGATCACATAGCGGAGGTCGGGAAAGCCCCGCCCGTCCTCGACGGCCGCCTCCGCCAGGACCGTGAACGCCGTCGGGGTCTGGTTCAGGACGGAGATCGAGTATTCCCGGACGAAGCGCCGGCACTCCTGCGGCGATCTCGCCGTCCAGTGCGGCATGACGACGAGGGTGGCTCCGGTGGAGAACGCGCCCCAGATCTCCCACACCGAGAAATCGAAGGCGAGGGAGTGGAACAGCAGCCAGCGGTCCCGGGCGGTGAAGTCGAACAGGCCGCGCACGCCCTGGAGGAGGGCGACCACGCTCTCGTGCCGGACCGGGACGCCCTTGGGCCTTCCGGTCGTGCCCGAGGTGTAGATGATGTAGGCGAGGTCGGCCCCCTCGGTCTCCTGGAGCCGCACGTCCGTCATGGACCGGCCCCGCAGTCCCACGACGTCCGCGGTGGAGATGCTCACCGGAAGCCCGATCTCGCCCTCCTCGTCGTCGCCCACGAATGCGACGGCTCCGCAGTCGGAGGCGATCAGGGCGTTCCTGGCGGGCGGGTTCCGCCGGTCGAGCGGCACGTAGGTCGCACCGACCTTGAGAATGCCCAGCAGGGCCGCGATCGCCTCGGCGCTGGGCTGCATCCGCCAGATGACGCGCTGCCCCCGCTGCACGCCGCGCCGGCACAGCAGCTGGGCGACGGCGCTCCCCCAGTCGTCCAGTTCCCGGTAGGTCGCCTCGGTTCCCTCGGCTTGCACCGCGACCTGCTCCGGTACCGCGGCGACCGATTCGGCGAAGAGCCGCACCAGATCCTCAGGAGGGGCGAGTGGATCGTCCGGCAGGCGCACAGGGGTCCCTCCTGGCAGTCGGGGATGTCGAACCGCTTCGGGTCCGAGTCTTCTCGGCCGCCGCAGAGATGGGCCGCACGGAGACTTGACGAGAGCCCCGTACCGGGCCCGTACCTCGGCCCCGGCCCGCCACCTGGGACATTGCAAAACAAAGATCAATTTTTGACATCAATCTGGTAGCTTGTTCGAATAGGTGTCGGGGAACCAGTACCGATCTGCCCGTACTTCAGCTCCGGGGGGAGCGTTGTGAATTCTGCTGCGCTAGGCGATGTACTCAGAAAACGCAGGCGGATGGCCGGGATCACTCAACGCGATCTCGCGGACCGGGCCGGGGTGCCGCTGGGAACGGTTCGCGACATCGAGCAGGGCAGGACGGGTCAGCCTCAGGACAAGACCGTCCACCGGCTCGCCCGCACCCTGGGGATGGACCCCGCGGAGATCGCCGCGGACGTCTCCTCCGATGAGCACGGCCTCGCCGCCAGGCCCCTGTGGGTCAGGGTTCTGGGCCCGGTCACCGTGTTCCGCCGGGGAAGCCCGGTGCGACTCGGGCCGCCCCAGCAGAAGGCGGTCTTCGCCATGCTGGCGCTCCGGCCGAACCGCCCCGTGCACCGAGAAGAGATCATCGACTGTCTGTGGCCCCAGTCCCCGCCGCGGACGTCGGTGAACATGGTCCAGACATATGTCATGAAGCTGCGGCGCAACCTTTCCCCGGGACGGCGGGTATCCGACTCCGGAGAGTTGTTGGGGATCGTCGGCCCCACTTATCGGCTCAGGCTGGAAAGCGACACCCTCGACCTTCTCGCATTCGAAGAAGGCCATGCCCGTGCGCAGGAAAGACTCGGAGCCGGTGAGGCCGGTCAGGCCTGCGACCTCTTCGCGGAGGCGCTGAGCCTGTGGCAGGATCGGCCGGCCTGCGACGTCGACTCGCTCAGGCAGCATCCGACCGTGCTGGGCCCGGCCCGGTCCTGGGCCGAGGCGACGGTCGGCTATGCCGAGGCGGCCCTGGCCTCGGGACGCCCCGAGGAATCCCTGCAGCACCTCTGGGAGCTCTGCTCACGCGAGCCCCTCGACGAGCGGGCGCACATCGGTCTCATGCGGGTGCTGTCGGCGACGAACCAGCACGCGACGGCCCTGCGGGTCTTCGAGGACCTGAGGGTTCGCCTCGACCAGACCCTCGGCGCGGTCCCCGGCCGGGAACTCACCGTCACCCACCAGCGTGTTCTCCAGCACGACCCCGTCCTGAACGCGGAGAGTAGGACCGAAGCCGGCGGCCAGGGCGGCAGAGGCTGGACACCGATCTGCCAGCTGCCACCGGACGTCGCCGACTTCACCGGCCGCGAGGAGGAATGCCAGAACCTCGCGGCGATGCTCAGCTCCCCCGAGGTGGCCATCGCACCGCAGATCGCCATCGTCAGCGGTCCGCCCGGTGCCGGCAAGTCGACGCTCGCCCTGCACCTCGCGCACCTGCTGCGCGGCCGTTTCCCGGACGGGCAGTTCTTCGTCCAGCTGTCCGGCGCCTCCCGGCCCCGGGACCCGGCCGACGTCCTCGGCGAACTCCTGCGCACGCTGGAGCTCCCGCCGGGCAGCATCCCGCAGGCCCTGGACGAGCGCGCGGCCCTGCTGCGGGCGAGGCTGGCCGACCGGCGGGTGCTCCTGCTCCTGGACGATGCGGCCTCCGTCGATCAGCTGCTCCCGCTCCTGCTCAGCACCCCGGGTTGCGCCGTCCTCGTCACCAGCAGGATCCGGCTGACCGGCCTCGCCGGTGCGCGGCTGCTGCCGATCGAGTCCATGGACGAGACGGACGCGATCCAGATGCTCACGCAGATCATCGGGGCGGAGCGCGTGACGGCCGAGCTCGAGGAGGCCACCCTCCTGACGCGGTTCTGCGGACTGCTGCCCCTGGCGATCCGCATCGCCGGCGCCCGCCTGGCCGCCCAGCCCGCGTGGAAGCTGTCCCGCTTCAACACGCTCCTGCGGGATCGGGGCCAGCGCCTGGACACGCTCAAGATCGACCATCTGGAGGTGCGGGCGAGCATCGCCTCGAGCTACGAGGCGCTCGAACCCGACGCGCGCGCGGCGCTGGGGTTCCTGTGCCTGCTCGGGCCGCACGACGTGGCCGACTGGGTGTTCGCACCCCTCACCGGCGACCCCGGCCATGCCGATCTCCTGGACACCCTGGTCAGGCGGTCGCTCCTGACACCCGCAGGATCGGACGTCACCGGCGAGCCCCGGTACCGCCTGCACGACCTCGTGCGCGACTTCGCGACCGAGGCCTCGGCCGCCATCCCCGAATCGGTCTCCTGTGAGGTGGTGCGCCGGGTGGGGCTGGCGTATCTGGAGCTCGCCGACCGGGCCGCCGCCGCCCTCCCGCGCGAACCGCACTTCCCCGTCCCGACAAGCCGGCTCGACGTGCGGGCGGGGCTCCTGCCCGAACAGCTGGCGGCTCGCCTGACGGCCGAGCCGACCGCATGGTTCGCCGCCGAGAGGCTGCTCCTGCTGGCGATCATCCGCTGGGCGGTGTCCGCGCGTGACCTGCGCTTGGCGGAGCGTCTGGCCGAGGCCCATCTGTCCTACCACCACGTCCAGGCCAGGTTCGGCGACATGGCGGAGATCTGGAAGCTCCTGCTGGAGGCGGCCAGGGAGCAGGGCGACCGCGGGCTGGCGGCACGCGCCCTGCACCGCCTGGCGGCGGCCACCTCCTGGGCCGGCGGAGACACCGAGGCCCTGGCCATGCTCGACGATTGCATCGCCCAGCTGGACGAGCTGTCCGATTTCCCCAACCTCCGGCTCGCCCTCGCCTGGCGCGGATACTCCGCCAACATGCTGGGCGACTTCGACGACGCTCTCGTCCACAGCACGCGAGGCCTCCTCATCGCTCGCGCGCAGGGCGACCGCATGGCCGAGATCATGAACCTGCGGATGGTCGGTTTCGCTCTCGCCAACAAGGACGACCCCGCGGGGCTCGCGCTCTGCGTCGAAGCGGTGGATCTGGCCGAGGCATTGGACCAGCCGCTCTCGCTCTACCTGGCCTACAACAGCGCCGCTTGGACCGCGGCCCGCCTGGGAGAGCACGGCCAGGCGGCGGCCTACTGCAGGCGGGGGCTGACGGTCATCTCCCGGGCATGCCTGCACCCGACCACCGCCGCGTACTTCCTGAGCCTTCTCGGCGATTGCCACAATGCCGACAAGGAACACGAAGAGGCCATCCGCGCCTTCGACACCGCCCGCATGATGTTCGAAGAGCGAGGCGACCGCCGGGCCCTGGCCCACTGCCTCCTGAAACTGGGCCGCGCTCATCAGCAACTCGGTCGCCCGGCAGCCGCCTACCTCGAGCAGAGCAGGACCCTCTTCTCCGACCTGGGCCTGGACGCCATGGTCCACCAGGCGGAGCAAGCCCAGAACCAGTAATCCCCGCCGCTCCTGGGATGGAGTACAAAAGACCTACGATGCAACTGTCTGAACGCGTACGAGGCTGTGTGCTGGACGGGGCGGTCGGTGACGCGCTCGGGGCGCCCGTCGAGTTCACGTCGCTCGCGCAGATCCGCAGCACCTACGGGCCGGGCGGCCTGGACCGGATG
>JBDSTJ010000393.1:0-8329 GCA_039928335.1 Streptosporangiaceae bacterium
CGACCTTGACGGATCTTCGGTAGATCCAGGGGTGCCGTCCCGAGCATCTGCCAGGGACGGCACCCCGTCGGTCACCTCGAGCTCGGGACCTGGACGGAGACACACCGATGGAAATTCTCAGCAGGCAACGGCGACGGGGCCGGCGATCGCCCACCCCTCTGCGCCGTGGAGTGCAGCGGAACCTGACCGCCTACGGCTTCCTGTGCGCGGCGCTCTTCTGCTTCGCGTTCTTCGCCTGGACTCCCATGATCCGGGAGTTCGTCCTCAGCTTCCAGCAGACGAACCTGATCGATCCGCCGACCTGGGTCGGTCTGGACAACTTCCGGACGGTCACCGAGGACTCCGTGTTCAGCACGGCGTGGGTGAACACGATCGAGTTCACCCTGCTGGCCCTGGTCTGCGGCTACGGGGTGCCGTTCGGGATCGCCCTGATCCTCAACGAACTGCGCCACGCGCGGGCCTACCTCAGGTTCGTCGTGTACCTGCCGGTGATGCTGCCGCCGATCGTCGGCGTCCTGCTCTTCCAGTGGTTCTTCGACCCGGGTCCGGGCCTGTTCAACCAGATCCTGGAGTTCCTGCACCTGCCGACGCTGGCCTGGCTGAACTCCTCCAGCACCGCGCTGTTCTCGCTGGTCATCGTGTCGACCTGGATGAACCTGGGCAGCGGCACGCTGATCTACCTCGCCGCCCTGCAGACCATCCCCGGTGAGCTCTACGAGGCCGCGGAACTGGACGGCGCGGGGATCTTCGCGCGGATCCGGCACGTCACGATCCCGCAGACCAAGCTGATCCTGCTGCTCATGCTGATGCTGCAGATCGTCGCGACCATGCAGGTCTTCATCGAGCCCTACCAGCTGACCGGCGGCGGCCCCGAGAACTCCACGGTGACCGTGGCCTACCTGATGTACCAGTACGCCTTCGTCTACGGCGGCAACTACGGCGCCGGCGGCGCCCTGGGGATGATGCTCATGATCGTCCTGCTGGTGTTCGCCGCGGTCCAGCTGCGCCTGACCCGAGACGAGAAGTAGGGAACCATGTCGAACGTCACGCTCCGCCCCGATCAGGGCGCCCGCCCGGCGGGCCCCGGCCCCGCCCCGGCTCCGGCCAGGTCCGCGCGCTGGGCGCGCAGGCCGAGGAAGCGGCAGGAGTACTCCGAGATCCGCACGATCATCTCCCCCCAGCAGCGCAACTCCCGTTGGGGCAAGCGGATCTACTGGACCGCGCTGATCTCCATCGTCGTGGTCTTCTCGCTGATCTTCGTCTTCCCGCTCTACTGGATGATCACCGGCGCGATGAAGACGGGCGACGAGATCGCCCAGATGCCGCCGACGCTGTTCCCCAAGTCGCCTAACCTGGACACGTTCTCCGAGGCCTGGGAACTGTTCGACATCGGGCTGCTACTGAAGAACACCGCGTTCTACGCGCTGGGTGCGTGGCTCTTCTCGATGGCCGTCGACGTCACCGCCGCCTACGCGCTGTCCAAACTGCGGCCGATGTTCGGCAAGGTGATCCTCGGCGCGATGTTGGCGACGCTGATGATCCCACCGATGGTCGTGCTGATCCCGATCTACCTGACGCTGCACGAGGTCCCGATCTTCGGTTGGGACCTCCTGAACACCCCGTGGGCGATCTGGTTCCCGGCCGCGGCCAACGGATTCAACGTCTTCCTGCTCAAGCGCTTCTTCGACTCGATCCCGCGGGAACTGATCGAGGCGGCGGAGATCGACGGGGCGAACCCGATGCGCATTCTTCTTTCGGTCGTGTTGCCGATCTCCAGGCCCATTCTGGCGGTGGTCTCCCTCTTCACGATCGTCAACGCGTTCCGCGACTTCGTCCTGCCCCTCCTGGTGTTCTCCGACAGCGACAAGATGACGATCAGCGTCGGACTGTCGCAGACGGCGGGCGCGGTGGCGCAGAACCAGATCATGGCGGGGCTCGTGATCGCGAGCATCCCCACGATCGTCATCTTCTTCATCTTCCAACGGCACATCATGGCTGGTCTCACCGCCGGCAGCCTCAAGGGCTGACGCCGCATCCAACCTCTCGACCCACGGCAAGGAGTGGTACTCAGCATGCCCGAAACATGGTGGCGGGGAGCCGCGATCTACCAGGTCTACCTGCGTAGCTTCGCTGACGGCAACGGCGACGGGACGGGGGACCTGGCGGGGCTTCGGCAGCGCCTGCGCTACCTCTCCGAGCTGGGGATCAACGCGATCTGGCTGAACCCGTGGTATCCCTCGCCGATGGCCGACGGCGGGTACGACGTGGCCGACTACCGGGACATCGAGCCGTCGTTCGGTGACCTGGCCGAGGCGGAGGCGCTGATCCGGGAGGCGCACGCGCTGGACATCCGGATCATCATCGACGTGGTCCCGAACCACACCTCCGACCAGAGCGCCTGGTTCCAGGCGGCGCTGGCGGCCGGGCCGGGCTCGCCGGAGCGGGAGCGGTTCTGGTTCCGGGACGAGCCCGGCGACTGGAAGTCCATCTTCGGCGGCCCGGCCTGGTCGCAGGTGCCCGGTGACGAGGACGGCCAGTGGTACCTGCACCTGTTCGCGCCCGAGCAGCCGGACTTCAACTGGACCAACCCCGAGGTGCACCGGGACTTCCACGAGGTGCTGAGGTTCTGGTTCGACCGGGGGGTGGACGGCATCCGGATCGACTCGGCGGCCGTGCTGATCAAGGACTTCGACGGGGGCGACCCCGAGGGGTACACCGATCTGGACGCGGTGCACGACGTCTACCGGACCTGGCGCGAGATCGCGGACTCCTACGGAGACCGGGTGCTGGTCGGGGAGGTGTGGTTCCCCGACCAGGAGCGGCTCGCCCGCTACCTGCGCCCGGACGAGCTGCACACCGCGTTCAACTTCGACTTTCTGGGCTGCCCGTGGGACACCGCGAAGCTGCGCGCCTCGATCGAGACCACGCTGGCCACCTACAAGCCGGTGGGGGCACCGCCGACCTGGGTGCTGTCCAACCACGACGTCGTCCGGCCGGTCACCAGGTACGGCCGACTTGACACCTCCTGGGACAACGGGGACCGCAGGGACGGTGTGCCCTCCGACCTGGAGCTCGGCTACCGGCGGGCCAGGGCGGCCGCGCTGCTGGCCATGGCGCTGCCCGGCGGGGTGTACGTCTACCAGGGCGAGGAGCTCGGCCTCGCCGAGGTCGAGGACATTCCCGGTGGGCTACGCGAGGACCCGATGTGGCACCGCTCGAACCACACCGTGCCCGGCCGGGACGGCTGCCGGGTGCCGCTGCCGTGGTCGGGGGACGCGCCGCCGTTCGGGTTCGGCACGGGCGAGCCGTGGTTGCCCCAGCCCGAGGGGTGGCGCAAGCTGACCGTCGAGGCGCAGGAGGCCGACCTGGGCTCGATGCTCAACCTGTACCGGGCAGCGCTGAAGTTGCGGGGTGAGCGGCTGGGCGACGGGACCATGACCTGGCTGGAGCTCGGTCCCGAGGTTCTGGCCTTCACCCGCGACTCGGGGCTGACCTGCGTGGTCAACCTGGGGGCGGAGCCCGTACGGCTGCCGGCGCACGAGTCGGTGCTGCTCAGCAGCGGCCCGATCGAAGGGGGGCTGCTGCCGGCGGACACCGCCGCCTGGCTCGCCTGAGCGTTCCTTCGTTGCAGTTAGCAGTGCTTTCGGGATTCCCGACCGGCTTGTACGGGTGCTTCGGCATGCCCGCCTGCAGGTCGGGAATCCCTTCGCGTTCCCGGGCCTCGCCGGAAGCTCGGCACGTCTGCTCCCGAATGAATGTAAAAACCCGTGATAGTCATGCAAGAAATCAAGACAGTGCCCCGCTGGGAGGCTCGCCAGAGGCGTCCTGGGCGTCTACCGGCAGCGCTGGTCGCCCCAATAGGGGCCGGTTACATCAATTTTTTGCAGTCACATGTATGAGTCTTGCTTAACACTGTCAAATTCCTTAGGGTGCGGGCAGCGTCCCACTCGCTTCCTCCGGAGCGGGTGTCCTCCTCCCACCCCCATGGGGCGGCAGCCGCCGTTCCAGAGAGGCAGCGGAACGCATGCCAATGCATCCCAGACGAGCGCGGGCGACCGCGGTCGCCGCCGCGATCACACTCCTCGCCACCAGCTGGCTCATCCTGCCGCAGCCGGCCTCGGCCGGCGGAGGCCCGAACCTCGCGCTGAACAAGGCAGCCACAGCCAGTAGTTCGAACAGCCCGTACGCCGCCGGAAACGTGGATGACGGGAACCAGGCGACGTACTGGGAGAGTTCCGGCACGACCCTGCCGCAGTGGGCCCAGGTCGATCTCGGTTCCGTGACCAGCGTCGACCAGGTCGTGTTGAGGGTTCCCTCGGGTTGGGGGGCCAGGACGCAGACGTTGTCGGTGCAGGGAAGCACCAATGGTTCGTCGTTCAGCAACCTGGTCGCATCCGCGGGGTACTCCTTCGATCCGGCCTCGGGCAACGTGGTGACGGTCAACTTCGATGCGGCGAGCACTCGTTTCGTCCGGGTGAATGTCACGGCGAACACCGGGTGGGCCTCGGCGCAGTTGTCGGAGCTGGAGGTGCACGGCACTTCGGGTTCGGCGTCGCCGAATCTGGCCGAGGGTGGGACGTTCTCGGCCAGTAGCGCGGGTCTTCCCGCGGCCGGTGCCGGTGACGGTGATCAGGGTAGTTACTGGGAGAGCGCCAACGGTGTGTTCCCGCAGTGGCTCATGGTCGATCTTGGTGCGGCCAAGGTGGTCGGCAAGGTGGTGTTGAGGGTTCCTTCGGGTTGGGAGACTCGGACGCAGACCCTGTCTGTGCAGGGTAGTTCGGACAGTTCGTCGTTCTCCGATCTTGTGGGTTCGGCGGGGTATGGGTTCAATCCGGCTGTCGGGAACGTGGTGACGGTCAGTTTTGCTGCGGTCACGACCCGGTATGTGCGGCTCGTCATCACGGCGAATTCGGGGTGGCCGGCCGGTCAGATCTCGGAGTTGGAGGTGTACGGGCCGGGTGGGACCCAGGTGGATACGACGCCGCCGACCGCGCCCGGTGGTCTGGCCTTCACCGAGGTGGTTCCGGGTCAGGTCAGGTTGACCTGGTCGGCCTCGATGGACGCGGTCGGGGTGAGCGGGTATGAGGTGTTTGCCAACGGGGTCCTGCGGACCACGGTCGCGGGGAACGTCCTGACCTACACCGACACCCAGCCCACCAGTGCCACCGTCACGTACTACGTCAGGGCCAGGGACGCCGCGACCAACACCTCCCCTGCCGGTAACACCGTGACCCGTCAGGGCAACACCACCGACCAGACGCCGCCGACCGCGCCGGGCAGTCTGGCCTACACCCAGCCCACCTCCGGTCAGATCAAACTGACCTGGTCGGCCTCGACCGACGCGGTCGGGGTGAGCGGGTATGAGGTGTATGCCAACGGGGTCCTGCGGACCACGGTCGCGGGCAACGTCCTGACCTACACCGACAGCCAGCCCGACACCGCGACCGTCGCGTACTACGTCAGGGCCAGGGACGCCGCCGGCAACCTGTCCGCCGCCGGCAACACCGTCACCCGCAACGGCACCACCGGCGGTACCAATCTCGCCACCGGCAAGATGATCACGGCCTCCGGTTCGATCTTCACGTTCGTGCCGACCAACGCCAACGACGGCAGCCTCACCACCTACTGGGAGGGCAGCGGCAACCCGAGCACCCTCACGGTGGACCTGCGGGCCAAGGCCAACGTCAGCTCGGTGGTGCTGAAGCTCAACCCCGACAGCGCCTGGGGAGCGCGCGCCCAGAACATCGAGGTCCTCAGCCGGGAGGGCGGCAGCGGCAACTTCACCCAGCTCGCCGCCGCGGCCACCTACAACTTCAACCCGGGCAGCGGCAACACCGTGACCATTCCGGTTAGCGGCCTGCTCTCCCAGGTCCAATTGAAGATCAACAGCAATACCGGCGCCCCCGCGGGCCAGATCGCGGAGTTCCAGGTCATCGGCACCCTCGCGCCCGCGCCCGACCTGACGGTCACGGACCTCACCTGGACACCGGCCGCCCCGACCGAGACCGACGCCCTCACCCTCAAGGCGACCGTCCGCAACACCGGCACCGCCAGCTCGGCCGCCTCCAACGTCAACTTCTACCTCGGCAGCACCAAGGTCGGCACCGGCCCGGTCGGTGCGCTGGCGGCCGGCGCCTCGGCGGTCGTCAATCTCAACCTCGCCGCCCGGGACGCGGGTTCCTACCCGGTCAGCGCCAAGGTCGACGAATCCGACCAACTCATCGAGCTGAACGAGCTGAACAACAGCTACGCGAGCCCGAACGACCTGGTCGTCGGCCAGGTGGCCAGCTCCGACCTGATCGCCTCCGGTCTCAGCTGGAGCCCCGGCAACCCCGCCGCGGGCGACACCACCGCGTTCTCCGTCGCCATCAGGAACCAGGGCACCACCGCCTCGGCCTCCGGTGCGCACGGGATCAGCCTGCAGATCCTCGACGCGGGCAGCACGGTGGTGAAGACCCTGACCGGTTCGGTCAACGGCACCCTCGCGCCCGGAGCGACCAGCGCCCCGGTCAACCTGGGCACCTGGACGGCCGCCAACGGCAAGTACACCGTCAAGGTCGTCCTCGCCGACGACGCCAACGAACTGCCGGTCAAGCGCACCAACAACACCAGCAACCAGCCGTTCTTCGTCGGCCGCGGCGCGAACCTGCCGTTCGACATGTACGAGGCCGAAGACGGCGTCCTGGCAGGAGGCGCGAGCGTCGTCGGCCCCAACCGCACGATCGGCGACCTCGCCGGTGAGGCGTCCGGCCGCAAGGCCGTCAAGCTCTACACGACCGGCAGCAGCGTCGAGTTCACCACCCGGGCCGCCACCAACACCCTGGTGACCAGGTTCTCGGTTCCCGACGGCACCACCAGCAACCTCAACATCTACCTCAACGGCACGTTCCTCAAGGCCATCGACCTCACCTCGCGTTACTCCTGGATGTACGGCGACGAGGCGAGCCCGAACAACTCGCCTGGACCCAACCCCCGGCACATCTACGACGAGGCCAACATCATGCTCGGCACGACCGTGCCGGCCGGTGCCAAGATCAAGCTGCAGAAGGACGCGGCGAACTCCAGCACCTACGCGATCGACTTCGTCAACACCGAGCTCGCCACGGCGATCCCGAACCCCGACCCGGCGCACTACACGGTGCCGGCCGGCTTCACCCAGCAGGACGTCCAGGCGGCCCTCGACCGGGTCCGGCAGAACGCCGACCTCGTCGGCGTCTACCTGCCGCCCGGCGACTACGCCACGGCCAACAAGTTCCAGGTCTACGGCAAGGCCACCAAGGTGGTCGGGGCGGGCCCCTGGTTCACCCGGTTCTCCACGCCGCAGACCCAGGACGGCACCGACGCGGGCTTCGACGCCAACGCCACCGCCAACGGCTCGACCTTCTCCGGCTTCGGTTTCTTCGGGAACTACACCTCGCGGATCGACGGTCCCGGCAAGGTGTTCAACTTCTCGGGCGTGTCGAACATGACGGTCGACAACATCTGGGTCGAGCACATGATCTGCATGTTCTGGGCGACCGACGTCACCAACAGCACGGTCAAGAACTCGCGGATCCGCGACACCTGGGCCGACGGGGTCAACCTGACCAACGGCAGCAGCAACAACACGATCACCAACATCGAGACCCGGACCAGCGGCGACGACAGCTTCGCCCTGTTCCCGGCGACCGACCACAGCTCCCGCCAGGAAACCGGCAACGTCTTCGCCAACCTGACGTCGCTGCTCACCTGGCGGGCGGCCGGCCTGGCGGTCTACGGCGGCGCGGACAACCACTTCCGCAACATCTACATCGCCGACACCCTCACCTACTCGGGTGTCACCGTCGGGACCCTGAAGTTCGGCGGCATTCCCGCGCTGGGCTTCGAGTCGACCCCGCAGACGACGTTCGAGAACATCTCGCTGGTCCGGGACGGCGGCCACTTCTGGGGCCAGCAGGTCTTCCCGGCCCTGTGGATCTACTCGGCCGAGTACCCGTTCCGCGGCCTGCGGTTCAGTGACATCGACATCGTCGACCCGACCTACGTCGGGATCATGTTCCAGACCAAGTACAGCGGCAGCACGCCGCTGATGCCGATCACGGACACGGTCTTCACCAACGTGAGCGTCTCCGGCGCGCACAGGAGCGGCGACGCCTTCGACGCCAAGTCCGGCTTCGGCCTGTGGGCCAACCCCCTGCCCGAAGCGGGTCAGGGACCGCCGGTCGGCTCGGTCACCTTCAACAACCTGAGGCTGACCGACAACGTCGTCGACATCCAGAACACCACCCCGTTCACCATCATCCGCAACTCCTGATCCCCACCCCACCACAGAGAGAAGCACCAGTCCGAT